>NZ_SCMW01000030.1:0-42883 GCF_005502845.1 Brevibacterium sp. 2SA
GTCCGCGCCGGCCGGGGGAGGGAGATCTCCGTGGGCGAGGAGATCGACCGCGTCGCCCCGGCCGTCACCGCTGTCCGGCAGCGCCATCCCGGTCTCCTCATCAGCGTCGACACGTGGCGCGCCGAGGTGGCCGAGGCCGTCTGCGCGGCCGGTGCCGGCCTCCTCAACGACACCTGGGCCGGTGCCGACCCCCGCGTCGCCGAGGTCGCGGCCGCCTTCGACGTCGGCCTCGTCTGCTCCCACACCGGTGGCCTCACCCCGCGCACCGACGCCCACCGCAGCCGCTACGGCCTCCATGCCGGCGAGGTCGTCACCGACACCGTCGCCGGGGTCGTCGCCCTCGCCGAGGCGGCCCAGCGGGCAGGGGTCGCACCGGAGCGGATCGTCATCGACCCGACCCCGGACTTCGGGAAGAACACCTATCACTCGCTGCGCCTGCTGCGGGAGCTGGCCCGTTTCCGCGACACCGGCTACCCCGTGCTGCTGGCGATCTCCCGGAAGGACTTCATCGGAGAGACGATCGGGGCGGCCGGACCCGCCGACCGACTGCACGGGACGATCGCGGCGACGGCACTGGCGGTCGAACGGGGCGCGGCGATCATCCGCGCCCACGATGTGGCGGCGACCGCCGACGCGATCGCCGTGACGCTCGCGATCACCGGCGAGGCACAGCCGCGGCACACGGTCCGCGGCCTGCGCTGAGACCGACCTGGGCTGAAACCGACCTGGGCTGAGGACTGCCGCCGCGGTCGCCGACCTGCGCTGAGAGCGTTCGCACACGCCGACCTGCGCTGAGAGCGTGCACACGCCGACCTGCGCTGAGAGCGTGCACACGCCGGCCTCCGCTGAGAGGGTTCGCACACGCCGACCTCCGCCGATGCTCAGGAGCGATGTGAAATGATGGGCTCATGCCATTGTGGATAGTCATCGGGGTCGCGGCGGCGATCTTCGTTCTCGTCATCGTCCTTGCCGCATCCTTCGAGCTCTTCAGCTCCGAAGCCGCCGAGGAGACCGATGCTGTGGCCGCCCCGCTGTCCGGTGACTTCACCGTCGCCGACGTCGATGAGCTGAGATTCCGTCCGGCACTGCGCGGGTATCGGATGGACGAGGTCGATGCGGCGATCGGCCGCCTGCGCGAACGCATCAGCGAACTGGAAGCCGCGCGCCGTTAAGCGATGAGCAGACCCGCAGACCTCCCCGGCATCACCCTCGTCCCCGAAGTCTTCAACTCCTCCCGCCTCCACCGGGCCGGCGTCCTCTTCCTCCAGCTGCCGCTGTGGGTGCAGGCGCTGACCGTCTACGTCGCCTCGCGGATCGTGAGCATCGCGATCTTCGCCGCAGTCCTGCGCCGGCAGGAGGTCGCCGGCTGGTCGTCGAGCCCGGTGACGACGACGCTCGGCGACTTCCTCAACTTCTGGGACTCCGCATGGTACGCGCGCATCGCGAGCGAGGGGTACCCCGCAACGCTGCCGGTCACCGAGACCGGTGACATCATCCAGAACCAGTGGGCCTTCTATCCGCTCCACCCGGCGATCACCGGGGAGCTCGCGCGCCTGACCGGACTGAGCTACGAGGTCATCTCCCCGCTCGTGTCGACGATCGCCGCGGGCCTGGCCTCGATCGTCATCCTCACGCTCTTCCGCAAGTTCGTTCCGCCCGGACAGGCGCTCACCGCGCTCGCATTCGTCATGGTCTTCCCGCCCGCGGCGGTGTTCTCCACCGGGTACGCCGAGTCGCTCACCCTCCTGCTCCAGGCCCTGGCCCTCCTCTTCGTCGTCGAACGCCGCTACCTCACCGCGATCCCCGTCGTCATCCTCATGGACCTCTCCCGGCCCATCGGGGTGGCGTTCTCGTTCTTCATGCTCTTCGTCCTCATCGACCGCTTCCTCCGCCGCCGGACCGATCCGTACCCGCTCGGGGAAGTCGTGCGGTCGTGGACGCTCGGCGTGCTCTCGTGCGTCGCCGCCCTCCTCCATCCCGTCCATGCGTGGCTGACGACGGGGTCGATGACGGCCTACACCGACACCGAGGCGGCCTGGCACACCGGAACATCGTCCTACTTCGTCCAATGGCTGGGGGCGGCCAACGGCCTCGTCGGTCCGTTCGGACCGCTCCTCCTCTTCGGCGTCATCGCCGGAATGCTCGCCCTCATCTTCTCGCCTGCGGGTGCCCGGATGGGCCGGACGCTGCAGCTCTTCTGCACCGCCTACGGGCTCTACCTGCTCATCTTCTTCACCCCGCAGACCTCGACTCTGCGCCTGCTGCTGCCGCTCTTCCCGATCGCGCTGACCCTGGCGGCGGTGCGCTCCCGCGGGTACCGCGTCGTCGTCATCGCAGCGTTCATCATGCTCCAGATCGTCTGGGTGGGCTACCTCTGGCACTTCACTCCGCCCTCCGACCTGCCGCCGTGATCTGCGACAATTTCGGCAAGTGTCCCCGTGCGAGTGCGGTTCATGGAATAATCGGACTATCACAGTGGGCTGATCGTGTGATCTGTTCACTCTGTTCAAACAACGAAAGGTTGCGCCCACATGGCAGCTCAGAAACCCCGCACCGGCGACGGACCTCTGGAAGTCACCAAGGAAGGCCGCGGCATGGTCATGCGGCTTCCGGTGGAGGGCGGTGGCCGGCTCGTGATCGAGCTCAGCGCTGACGAAGCGACGGCGCTGCACGACACCCTCGCGGAGACCCTGGGCATCTGACCAGCAGCACAGCCCGCATGAGAAGCAGCAGAGACGAATCGTCTCTGCTGCTTCTCTGTTGTCGCTGCCCCTCTGTCGTCAGGGAGCCTGACCTGCGGGTGCGGGATCGGGTCAGCGCCACGTCTTCTGCACGGCCAGCAGACCCTCGCCGATCGGCAGCAGGACGCGTTCGAGCCGCTCCTGGGCGGCCAGCCGGTTGAGCAGACTCCGAGCGGCCTGCGTGCGCGCGGACCGGTCGACCGGGTCGGCGACGCTGCCGGCGAGCAGCGTCTGGTTGATGACGAGGAGCCCCTGAGCGTCGAGGAGACGCAGCGCCGGTTCGATCATCCGCTCGAGCCCGGTGGGGTCGACGTCGAGGAACACGAGGTCGTAGGCGCTCGGGGCGAGCCTGAGCAGGACATCCTCGGCGCGTCCGCTCATCAGCCGCAGCCGGCCGGGACGGATGCCGGCAAGGTCGATGAGGTCGCGGGCAGCGCCCTGCGCGGTGGAGTTCGTGTCGATCGAGGTGAGTATCCCGGCGTTCGGCATGCCGCGCAGCAACGCGAGCGTCGACGTTCCGGTTCCCGTGCCGACCTCGACCGCGGCGACGGGGCCGAGGAGGCGTGCGAGCAGGGTGAGGGTGGCCGAGGTCGTCTGGGACACCGGACTGATCCCGTACTCGTGGGAGAGGGTCCGGGCGGCGTCGAGAAGCGCGTCAGGTCCGTTGTACTGCTCGGCGAACGTCACATCACCGGCATGCTCACGTGACAATCGACCCCTCGCTTTCCGCTGCTGCTCAACCGTCAGTCTAACCGCTCCTCGGGGTCTGTTCCGTGGCGCACCCACAGCGCGTCGAGATCCTCGGCACTGAGAAACGCCGAGGTGAGCGCCTTCTCCTGGGTGTGAGCGGTGGCTTCGGCCCGCCAGTGGTCCCGGGCGCGTCCGAGCAGCGGCGCCGGCAGCGCACCGGCGGCGTTGACGACGCGCCACCACGTGACGTTCGCCCCGTACTCCTTCATCACCCGGCCCACGTAACGGGGTGAACAGGCGGCGACGACGCCGACGGTGCCGTAGCTGACGACGCGGCCGGTGGGCACGAGTTCGACGATGCGCAGCACGCGTTCGACGACGACCTCGTCCACGGCTCAACTCCTTGCGAACGGGGACACGACCTGAGAACGAGCATACTGTCAGCGGCGTTAGAATGGAGATCATGTTTGGCGTCAACGGCACCGAGATGGTCATCCTCGTGATCGTCGCACTCGTAGTGATCGGCCCCAAACGCCTCCCCGAATACGCGCAGAAGCTGCGCGACCTCGTGCGCCAGCTCCGCCGCATGGCCGAGGGCGCGAAGGACAACGTCAAACGCGACTTCGGCGACGACTTCAAGGATGTCGACTGGCAGAAGCTCGACCCCCGTCAGTACGACCCGCGTCGCATCGTCCGTGAGGCCCTCGTCGAAGAGGATTCGGCGATCCGTGAGGCCAAGCGCCGCGAGGAGCTCGCCGCTCCCGCCTCGCAGGACGATACGGAGAACCCGAACGGTGCAGCCGGAACCGGTGCTGCAGGGGGAGCTGCCGGCGGGGCTGCCGGTGCCCCGGCAGCGGCCTCGCCGATCGAGCGGTTCCAGGCCCAGCATGTGCGCCGCAATCGCGCCGAGGCGGCCCCCTTCGACTCCGAAGCCACCTGACTGAGTCCTTCGTCTCTTCTGCCGCCTCGGGGACAGAGCAATGGCCCCGTCACGTCGGTGACGGGGCCATTGCTCTGTGGGCGCAGCGCGACGCGAGCGGTTGAAGGACTGTGCGTCTCAATGCCTGATCGGCTGCAGTGCTCCCGCGCGCGGCGCGCTTTCAGTTGCGGTGGACGGCCGGGTGTTCGGGGTTCGAGCACAGGACTGTGGCATAGCCGCGGCAGAAGTACTCGGCACCGCTCTCCATCGTCTTCGGAGCGAACAGATCGGACACGGTCACGGCGTAGAGCCCCTCATCCGCGACGGTCTTGAAGACCTCCGGTGCCGCATCGATCGTCGTCGGATGGATCGAGTGCATGAGCACGACCGAGCCGGGCTTCGCCGCAGCGCGGACCGCGTCGACGATCATCGACGCGCTCTTGTGCCGCCAGTCCTCGGTGTCGACGTCCCACATGATCGCGGGATGGTCGATGGCCTTCGCCGAGGCCTTCGACATCGCGCCGTAGGGCGGGCGCATGACGGTGACCTTGCCGCCGCCGGCCTTCTCGATCGCCTTGTCGGTGTCGCCGATCTGCTTCTTCACCGTGTCGGGGCTCTGCTTCGACAGCTGCGGGTGGCTCCACGAGTGGTTGCCGAGCTCGTGTCCGGCCTCGGCCATGCGACCGACGACCCCGGGATTGTGCTCGACGTTCTTGCCGAGGAGGAAGTACGTGAGACGGATCTTCGCGTCTTTCGCGTCGGCGAGCAGCTTGTCCTCGATCGAGGTCTCTCCCGGACCGTCGTCGTAGGTCAGGGCCACGCACGGCAGCAGGGCGCACGAGTAGTCGGGGTCGCGCTCATCCGCGCCCTGCGGCAGGTTGACCGGAGTGTGCAGCGCTGCCGTCACCGTCTGGCCGAGAGCGGTGAGTTCGTCGGTGCTCACCGGCTCGCCGTCGACTGTCAGCGCACCGGTCTCATCGGCGCCGATCGCTCCAGGATCCGTCTTCGCCGTGAAGAGGTCGGCGGCCTCGACGGTCGTGTCCTTGGCGAGGTCGGTGACGAACACCGTCGTCGCTGCCGCCGACGGCGTCGAGCTCGGAGAGGGTGTCGCGGTGCCAGGGGCTCCGAGCTGCGGATCGCTCGGTGCGCGGTTCTCGGTCACGGCACTGATGAGGTAGTCACCGCCGGCGGTGAGGACGCGGTTGCTGTAGTCGACTTCTCCGCCGGTGCCGCCGGGGGCCGTCGCCGAGGCGGTCGGCTGCGCCGTGGTCGCTCCGGGCGCGATGAACTTCGAGACCTCCCAGCGCTCGGAGGGGTCGGTGACGACGGGGCTGAAGGCCTTGCGGTCGCCGAACGCGCCGGCGGATTCGAAGCCGCCGAGCACGACCTTCTCCGTGGCCTCGGCCAGGGACTTCGCACCGGGCAGACCGAAGAGGTGCGCGTCGGAGCTCGGCGTCGTCTTCGCATCGACGACGGCGTAGCTGCGCAGCGCCGACGTGAGCGTCTGCAGGTTGTCCTCGGCGGTCGACTGCCGCTCCTGCGACGCGGACGAACCGTCGCGGGTGCCGTCGGCGACGACGCAGCCCGACAGCAGCGTGAGGGCAGCAGTGACGGCGGTCAGGGCGGTGAGGGGACGGAGGGCACGACGACGCGAAGGGAATGTCAAAGAGAGGTCCTAAAAGCGACAGTGGGGGATGCTCGCCATTCAGTCTAAGGGACTGCCCTGACACGCCCACGACAGCGGCAGTGAGGCCTCTCACCTGCTCTGATGGGCCTCACCAGCGATGACGGGGGCGCTACTGGACCGTCGTGAGACAGATCTCAGGGCAGAGATCACACCGGAGTTGCACGATTGTGATCACCGATGATGTGCAGTGACGGCGATGTGACGTGATCGTCGGCGTGTCGTCACACGGGGCTGAGGCCGAGCGAGCGTCCGGAGAGGCCGCGCGAGCGCTGCGCGAGGCGGTCGGCGAGGGAGTCGAACGCCTGCGCGGCGGGGGAGTCGGGGCGGCTGAGCACGACGGGCGTGCCCGCATCGGAGCCCTCCCGCACGAGGGTGTCGAGGGGGATCTGCGTGAGCAGCTCCACCTCGGTGTTCGTCGTGGCGGCGAGATTCGCGGCCACGGTCTCGCCTCCGCCGGTGCCGAAGACGTCCATCCGGGTGCCGTCGGGCAGCTCCATCCACGACATGTTCTCGATGACCCCGGCGATCGGCTGGTTCGTCTGCGTGGCGATCGCGCCGGCCCGCTCGGCGACCTGCGCCGAGGCCTGCTGCGGGGTGGTGACGACGAGGAGTTCGGAGTTCGGCAGCAGCTGGGCCACGGAGATCGCGATGTCACCGGTGCCCGGGGGCAGGTCGAGGAGCAGGATGTCGAGGTCGCCCCAGAAGACATCCGTGAGGAACTGCTGGAGGGCGCGGTGGAGCATCGGCCCCCGCCACACGACGGCCTGGTTGCCGGGGACGAACATCCCGATGCTCATCACCTTCACGTCATGGGCGACCTGCGGGATGATCATGTCGTCGACGCGGGTGGGCTGCCCGGACAGGCCGAGCATCGTCGGGATCGAGAAGCCGTAGATGTCGGCGTCGACGAGGCCCACGCGCAGCCCCTTCGCGGCCAGCGCCGCAGCGAGGTTGGCCGTCACCGAGGACTTGCCGACCCCGCCCTTGCCGGAGGCGACGGCATAGACCTTCGTCAGCGACTCCGGCTTCGCGAACGGCACCTCCCGGGTGCCGCCGGGGCCCTGGAGCTTCTCCCGCATGGCGGTGCGCTGTTCGGGGGTCATCGTCCCGAGCTCGACGACCACCTCGGTGACGCCGTCGAGTCTGCCCACGGCCGCCTCGGTGTCCCGGGTGATCGTGTCCTTGAGCGGGCAGCCGGAGATCGTGAGGAGAACGGTGACGGTGACGGTGCCGCCGTTGACGGCGATGTCGGAGACCATGTCGAGGTCGACGATGTTCCGCCGGATCTCGGGGTCGATGACGGTGGTGAGGGCCTCCCTCACGGCGTCGATGGTCGGGGCGCTGCTCATCAGCGGCCTCCCTTCGTGTCGCGCGGGCTGTGGTCGTCGGTCGCGCCGCTGTCCTTGGCGGCGTCCTCTTCGAGCTCCTTGAGCAGGTCTCTGAGCTCGGAGCGGATGAAGTCGCGGGTGGCGACCTCGCGCATCGCGATGCGCAGGGCCGCGACCTCACGGGCGAGGTATTCGGTGTCGGCGAGGTTGCGCTCGGCCCGCTGCCGGTCGTGCTCGAACTCGACGCGGTCACGGTCGGCGCTGCGGTTCTCGGCGAGCAGGATGAGCGGGGCCGCGTACGAGGCCTGCAGGGAGAGGATGAGGGTGAGCAGGGTGAAGTTGAGCGAACGCGGATCGAACTGCACCGCCTCGGGCAGCAGCGTGTTCCACAGCAGCCACACGGCACAGAACACCGTCATTCCGACGAGGAACGCCGGGGTCCCCATGAAGCGGGCGAACGCCTCGGCGCCGCGGCCGAAGGTCTCCGGGGAGATCGCGAACCGGGGCAGCTTGCGCTTCGAGGAGCGGGGGACGTCGAAATCGTCGGTCGGCATGGTTACCCCCTTCTGTGGTCGTCGCGGCCGGTCGTGCGCCAGTCCTCGGGCAGCAGCTCGTCGAGGACGTCATCGACGGTGACGACGCCGATGAGTCGGTCGTTCTCGTCGGTGATCGGCACCGACACCAGATTGTACGCCGCGAGGAACTTCGTCACCTCGGCCAGCGGGGTGTCCGGCGGCATCGGGTCGACCTCGGTGTCGAGCATGATGCCGACCGCCTCGTGCGGCGGGTGGCGCAGCATCTCCTGGATGTGGACGAGGCCGAGGTACTTGCCGGTCGGGGTCTCGATCGGCTGACGGCACACGAAGATCGCCGCGGCGAGCGCCGGCGGGAGGTCCTCGCGGCGGACGTGGGCGAGCGCCTCGGCGACGGTCGTCTCCGGGGTGAGGATGACCGGTTCGGTCGTCATCAGACCACCGGCGGTGTGCTCGTCGTAGGAGAGCAGGGTGCGCACGTCCTCGGCGTCGTCGGGCTCCATGAGCGTGAGGAACTGCTCGGCCTGTTCGTCGGTGAGCTCGCCGAGGAGGTCGGCGGCGTCATCGGGCTCCATCTCCTCGAGGACGACGACGGCTCTCTCCGTGTCGAGGGCGGAGAGGAGTTCGACCTGGGTCTCGTCCGGCAGCTCCTCGATGACATCGGCAAGGCGCTCGTCGTCGAGGGCGCGGGCGACCTGGAGGCGGCGCTCGGGCGTCATCTCGAAGAGGACGTCGGCGAGGTCGGCCGGCTTCGTGTCCTGGTACGCGGCGATGAGCTGCGTGGCCTCCTGATCGTGGGCGGAGTCCGCGGGATGGTCAGCATCCGTCCAGGAGATCTGCATCGTCTCCCCGCGCCGGCGGAAGGCGGAGAAAGCGCTGCTGCGCTCCTGGACGCGACGGACGAAGAGGCGGGTGACCTCCCAGTCGCGGTTGACCTGCTGCTCGATGCCGACGTCCTCGATCTGGACGGGGGAGTCGTCCTCGCGCAGGCGCAGACGGCGGTCGAGGAGGTCGTTGACGACGAGGGTCTCCGAGCGGCGCTGCTCGAACCGGCGCATGTTGACCAGGCCCGTGGTGATGACCTGACCGGCGTCGATCGAGGTCACCCGGCCCATCGGCACGAACACCCGGCGTCGTCCGGGCACCTCGACGACGAGCCCGATGACGCGGGGGTACTGGCGCATCGTCGTGCGGTAGACGATGACGACGTCGCGCACGCGACCCACCTGATCGCCGAGGGGATCGAAGACCGGGGCGGAGATGAGGCGGGCGACGAAGACGCGTTTCGAGGAGCCACTCATATCCTCAAGCCTACTTCGTGGTCAGGCACCGCGCCGCGTCGTCCGCATCACGTTCCGTTCACCAAGTCGTCTTGTCGCTGCCATTGAGGTTTCTCCCAGTCTCCCTAGGGTCGTGTCTCGGCACGTGCAATCCCGACCCCAGCAGGACGACGAGAAGGAGACACACATGTCCACGCGACGACTGCGCACCGGCGTGCTGAGCACGGCCGCGGTGCTGACTCTGCTCACCCCAGCCACCGGGGTGTCCGCGGCCCGGGCGGCCGACGGTCCGCCCGATCTCTACGAAGGCCACGTCCAAGTCGACCGGGGGACCCCCGCCGACCCCGAGGTGCTCACCGGTCAGGTCTTCGACGACGCCAATGAGAACTCGCGCCTCGACGGTGACGAGGAGGGCATCCCCGGGGTGTCCGTGACCAACGGCCTCGACGTCGTCGAGACCGACGGCAGCGGCACGTACCGGCTCCCGGTGCGGGAGAACATGACCGTATCGGTGACGCAGCCGAGCGGCTGGCAGGTCCCGGTCGACGCCGACAATGTCGCGCAGTTCAGCTACAACCACCTGCCCGAGGGCTCACCCGACCTCGAATACGGTGGGATCGCTCCGACCGGAGGGACCCCACGGGCGGGGAACTTCCCGATGATCGCCTCGGCGGCGACCGCCTCGGCGGATCAGGAGTGCGCGATCGCCTCCGACACGCAGACCTACGACATGACCGAGGTCGGCTACGCACGGGACGGGGCGGTCAAGGACCTGGCCGACCGCACGGACTACGGGGCGTGCGGGGTGCTCCTCCTCGGCGACAATGTCGGCGACGACCTCAGCCTCAACGACGACCTGCGCGATCTCTACGCCGCGATGAACGGTCCGGTCCGGGTCGCGCCGGGCAACCACGACCAGGACTACGACGCGACCGACGACGCCCACGCCCTTGACACGTTCCGCAATGACTTCGGACCCGCCTACTTCTCCTACGACGTCGGTGACACGCACTTCGTCGTCCTCGACAGCATCGAGTACTCGGGAGATCCCGAGACGAAGTCGTACACGGAGTCGATCAGCCAGGAGCAGCTGACGTGGCTGGAGAACGACCTGAAGAGCGTGCCGCGAAGCGCGCAGGTCGTCGTCGCCGCGCACGCCCCGATCGTCACCCACCGTGAGGTCGTCGTCGACAATGCCGCAGACCTCTATTCGGTGCTCTCCGACTATCCGAATGCCGTCACCGTCGGCGGGCACACGCACACCCTGGAGAACCTCGTGGCCGGGGAGAGCCGTGAGGAATGGAAGGAGGCGGGCATCGACGAGCTGCCGAGGACGCAGCTCGTCGCCGGAGCGGTCTCCGGGGACTGGTACTCGGGCGGACTCAACGCCGAGGGTCTGCCGTACGCGTTCACCTCCGACGCCGCCGAACCCGGGGTGCTCACTCTCTCCTTCGACGGTGCGCAGCGTTCGGAGCGCTACACCGTGCGCGGTGAATCACCTGATCATCAGCTCCTCCTCGGCGTCAACTCCCCGAGCTGGAGGGCCTGGGCACAGGAGGCACAGGAGGCACAGGACGCCGAGACGACCGATGAGGCTCCGGCGCCGTTCTCCGAGAAGGTCGTCACCCGCAGCGACCTGCGCGCCGGTGAGAGCTGGCTGACGTCGAGCTTCCTCGCCGGGAGCTCGGATGCCCGGGTCGAGGTGAGCATCGACGGCGCAGCCCCGGTCGTCGCCGAGCACACGCAGCCGGGGCGCGGGGAGGCGCTGCGGAAGGGGTGGGAGTACACCGACCCGTACACGGCCACGCGCAACCTCACGACCTCCGGCAACGTCGGCCAGACGAGTTCCCACCTGTGGCGCGCACCGCTGCCAGGCGACCTCGACCTCGGCACGCACAGTGCTCGGGTCACCGGCACCGACCGCTACGGCCGTTCATTCACCGAGACGGTGCGCTTCACTGTCGTCGAAGACGAGACTGCGGCGGCGAAGGTCTCACGCGAGCAGCTCGGCACCGGCGGCCTCCCGCTGCAGACCGAGCGGACCGATGACGGAGCCGACCGTCCGGGACTCGATTCCGAGGAGGCGCGCGAGGCCGGCGGACGCTGAGCCAGCACGCCGGTGAGGCCGGCCGGTATCGGCGAGGCAGGGCTGTCTCGGTGAGGTGGGGCTGTCTCGGCGAGCTCGGCCCGCGTCTGCGCGGTCGGCCGGCAGCGGGGAGGTGGATCCGACTCGACTCTGCATGCGCTGTCGAGCGGGATCCACCTCGCCGCCGGTGTGGTCGCATTGGAGAGGGCGACAGGCCGGGCAGCGTCTGCGGGTCGTCCGCCCGGCTGCCTGCTCGCCCGGCTGCCTGCTCAGGTCGGGCCTCATTGCGGCAGCCCTGCTCAGGACAGGGTGCCTCAGGACAGGCCTGCTCAGGGAATGGCTGTGAAGGCGGCCGCGAACGCGGGCGCGATGTCGGTCAGGGTCGGCGGCTGGTCCCAGGACGGGGCGACGGGGACGGCGCTGACGGCGGCGTCGATCATGGCGAGCGTGATCGCATCGGCCGCGGCCGCGTGGATCGAGACGAGGTCGGGTTTCGCCTCGGCGGCCAGCGGCACCGTCCCCGTGCTGATGGAGAAGACCGTGTCCCCATCGAAATGCGTGTGGGAGGGAAGGATCGCCCGCGCGATGCCGGCATGCCCACTCGCTGCCATCCGTGTCGTCTGCGCTGGGTCGAGGACGGCATCGGTGGCGACGATGGCCAAGGTCGTATTCGTCGCCGAGGTGCTCGCCCCGGACTCCGCGGCGTCCGCATCCTCGGGATCCGCCGCGCTCTGCGGCACCGGCAGCCCGGGGATGGGAGGGAGATCCCACCCGAACGCGCGGAGGAGGGGAGAGGCCCAGAGGGTGCCGTCCGGGGTGCCGATGGTCCCGAGTGCGTTGAGCGCGACGAGGGCTGCGACAGTGTGTCCGCTGGGCAGACGCAGCGCGAACGACCCGAAACCGCCGCGCATCGTCTGAAACCCGATCCGCGCCCCGATGGCCCCGCCGACGCTGCCTCTCACACAGGGTGCGCAGTCCGCGCTGTCCGTCGGGGCCTTGCTGGCTGCCGGATCCGCGGTGTCCGTCGTTTCCCCGCCGCCTGTCGGGTCCGCGCTGTCTGTCGGATCCGCGCCGACCGCGCCGACCGCCGCGAGAGCCGCACGGACCGCCGCCGCTCCCTCAGAGGGCGTCGGCGGGGCGACGGGACCGCCGCCGCGGCCGAGGTCGTAGAGCGCGGCGGCGGGGACGAGCGGGATGACCGTGTCCGGCAGGCGGGGTGCGGGAAAGCCGCGACCCGCCTCGGCGAGGGCCTCCGACACCCCGGCGACGGTGCGCAGACCGATCGCCGATCCGCCGGTGAGGACGATCGCGTCGGCCCCGTAGGCATGGGTGCCCGGTGCGATGACGTCGGTCTCGTGCGTTGCCGGACCACCGCCGCGCACGTCGACGCCGACCGTCGATCCCGGCGGCGGCACGACGGCGGTGACCCCGGTGAGGCGCTGCCGAGTGAAGTCACCGGCGTGCCCGAGCCCGATCCCGGGGATCTCGAGGATGCCTCGCCCGCGGATCGGGGTCGGGATCATCGACCCTGGACCCAGGCTTCGATCTCCTCACGCGTGCGGGGGAACCCGGCGGAGAGGTTCTCCACTCCGTCGGCGGTGACGAGGACATCGTCCTCGATGCGCACGCCGATCCCGCGGAACTCCTCGGGCACGAGGAGGTCGTCGGCCTTGAAGTAGAGGCCGGGTTCGATCGTGAAAACCATGCCGGGTTCGAGCACGCCGTCGAGGTACATCTCCGCCCGCGCCTGTGCACAGTCGTGGACGTCGAGGCCGAGGTGGTGGCTCGTGCCGTGGACCATCCACCGGCGGTGCTGCTGGCCCTCGGGGGAGAGCGCTTCGGCCGCGGAGACCGGCAGGAGGCCGAACTCCTCGAGCTTCGCGGCGATGACCTCCATCGCCGCCTCGTGGAGTTCGCGGAAGCGCACGGTGCGCTGCGTGTGCTCGGCGGCCACGGCGAACGCGGCATCAGAGGCGTCGAGGACGGCGTCGTAGATCCTGGCCTGCACGTCGGAGAACGTGCCCGACACCGGCAGGGTGCGGGTGATGTCAGCGGTGTAGAGGGAGTCGGCTTCGGCTCCGGCGTCGACGAGGACGAGATCGCCGTCGACGACGGGTCCGTCGTTGCGGATCCAGTGGAGGGTGCACGCATGGTTGCCCGACGCCGCGATCGTGTCGTAGCCGATGCCGTTGCCGTCGGAGCGGGCGGCGGTCTCGAAGGCGGTTTCGATGACGCGCTCACCGCGGCGGTGGGCGACGGCCTGGGGCAGGGAGGCCACGACGTTGTCGAAGCCGGCGCGGGTGATCGCCACGGCCTCGCGCATCGCCGCGATCTCGTGGTCGTCCTTGATCAAGCGCAGTTCGGACAGCGCCTGGGCGAGTTCGGCATCCCCGGCCTCCGAGGTCTCGAGGTCGGCCTGGACCTGCGAGCGGGCGAGGTCGATGACGGAATCGATGCGGGTGTCGGCTGCGCGCACGAGGCGCACGGAGATCGCTCCGAGGTCCTTCGTGATCGCATCGTCGACGGTCGCCGAGCTCTCCGTCGCGATGCCGGTCATCGTCGCCATCGCCTCGAGGTCGGCGCGCGGGCCCACCCAGTACTCGCCGTAGCGGGCGTCGGAGAAGAACTCCTCGGTGTCGGCGCCGGCGCGGGGGCGGAAGTAGAGGGTGACGGCGTGCTCGTCGCCCTCGGGTTCGAAGACGAGGACGGCGTCGGGTTCGGAATCGGCTTCGAGACCGGTGAGGTGGATGAACGCCGAATGGGCGCGGAAGCGGTAATCGGTGTCGTTCGACCGGACCTTGAGTCCGCCGGCGGGCACGACGAGGCGCTCGCCGGGGAAGGTCGCGGAGATCTTCGCCCGGCGCTCAGGGGTGAACCCGGCGGCAGCGAGCGCCTCCGCGTTGAGCGGGGTGCGATCCCAGCCCTGCGAGACGAAGTCCCGGAACGCGCGGGAGCTGGGACGGTGCGAGCGGTTGTTGACGCGGTCGTTGATCGGCTGGTCGGTCTCCGTGCTGTCTGTCATGCCTCCATTCTAGGCACGCGGTCAGGACGGCTCCGGGGTGTGGATAGACTTGAGGGCATGGTCATCGATCTCCATGCACACACGGCGTTCTCGGACGGGACACAGAGCCCGTCCGAACTCGTTTCCGAAGCCTCGATGGAAGGCATCGACGTCGTCGGCATCACCGATCATGACACGACCGCAGGATGGGCTCCCGCCGAGGAGGCGGCCCGGGTGTACGGACTCGGCCTCGTCCGCGGGATGGAGATCTCGTGCCGTCACGAAGGGATCAGCGTCCATCTCCTCTCCTACCTCCACGACCCCTACGACACGGGTCTGGCCGGCGTCGTCGAGGAGACCCGGCGCGCCCGCCTCGACCGGACCCACCTCATCATCGACCGGCTCGCCGAGGACTATCCCATCGATATGGACGCCGTGCTCGCCGTCGCCGGTGAGGACGCGACGATCGGGCGCCCCCACATCGCCGATGCGCTCGTGGCCGCCGGCATCGTCGAGACCCGCTCGGAGGCGTTCGCCTCGATCCTCTCGAGCCACGGGAAGTACCACGTCACCCTGCCGACGATCGACCCGATCACCGCGATCCGCCTCATCGCCGAGGCGGGGGGAGTGTCCGTCTTCGCCCATCCCCGGGCGGCGATGCGCGGTCTCGTCGTCTCCGATTCCGCGATGGCCGACTTCATCGCCGCGGGACTCGACGGCCTCGAGGTCGATCACCGGGACAACCCGCCGAACGAACGCGAGATCATGCGCAGGCTCGCCCACGACCACGACCTCATCGTCACCGGGTCGAGCGACTACCACGGAACGGGCAAGCCCAACCGCCTCGGCGAGCATTCGACGTCCGAGCACATGCTCGCCGAACTCCTCGACCGTGCCGCCGGCAGGCCCGGGGGAGTCGAGTTCATCCAGGGGTGAGCGCGGGGCTCTCCGCGCCCTCGATCACGCGATAGTGCGGATGTGGGGGCGTGCACGGCCCGCTCTCTGCACTGTCGCTTGATCGAGCGGGTCTCGACAGGGGCGGGCTTCTGCGACAGACGACGAACGCCCCGCCGCAGCTGACTGCGGGCGGGGCGCCGGTGGTGCCGTCCTCACTCGGTGCCGGTGTCCGAGGCCTCGGCGCGGCTCGTGCGACCGACGGGCTTGCCGCCGCGGGTGCGACGACGCTGCCGGGTGCGGCGGGGCTTCTTCGCATCCGCGTCGGTCGCGGAGTCGCCTCCGCGGGAGTCCGAGGAGTCGCCTCGGCGGGAATCGGACGAACCGCCTCGGCGGGATTCGCTCTTCTCTCCGCTGCGTCGACGACGGGCCGGGCGCTTCTCCTCACCGACGTTGTCGGAGGACTCACCGTGCTTGTGGGGCAGACGTCCCTTCGTGCCCTTCGGGATGCCGAGGTCGGTGAAGAAGTGCGGGGAGGTCGAGTACGTCTCCGCGGGCTCGTCGTGCTCGAGGCCGAGGGCCTTGTTGATGAGTCGCCAGCGGGGCATGTCGTCCCAGTCGACGAGCGTCACGGCGGTGCCGGTGTTGCCCGCGCGACCGGTGCGGCCGATGCGGTGAACGTAGGTCTTCTCGTCCTCAGGCGACTGGAAGTTGACGACGTGGGTGACATCGTCGATGTCGATGCCGCGGGCGGCGACGTCGGTGGCGACGAGGACGTCGACGGTGCCGTCGCGGAAGGACTTCAGCGCCTTCTCCCGCTGCGCCTGCCCGAGGTCGCCGTGCAGCGCCCGGACGGCGAAGCCGCGGTCGGAGAGTTCGGCGGCGAGCTTGTCGGCGGTGCGCTTCGTGCGTGTGAAGATGATCGTCCGCCCGCGGCCCTCGGCCTGCAGGAGGCGGGCGACCATCTCGCTCTTGTCCATCGAATGCGCGCGGTAGACGAACTGCGTCGTGTTCTTGCCCGTCAGCGACAGGTCCTCGTTGTCATGGGCGCGGATGTGAGTGGGGCGATTCATGTAGCGGCGGGCCAGGGTGATGACGGCGCCGGGCATCGTCGCGGAGAAGAGCATCGTCTGCCGGTTCGCGGGAACGGCGTTGATGATCCGCTCGACATCGGGGAGGAAGCCGAGATCGAGCATCTCGTCGGCCTCGTCGAGGACGACGGTGCGGACCTTGTTCAGCTTGAGCACCTTGCGGCCGTAGAGGTCGAGGAGGCGTCCGGGAGTGCCGACGACGACATCGACGCCGGCCTTGAGAGCGTTGATCTGCGGATCGAAGTCCTTGCCGCCGTAGATCGTGATGATGTCGATGTCACGCTGACTCGACGCGGTGACGAGGTCCTGGGCGACCTGCTTGGCGAGCTCGCGGGTGGGGACGACGACGAGCGCCTGCGGCAGGCGCTGACCGGCGTCGGCGCCTCCGTCCTCGTCCTTGCCGACCACGCGCTGGAGGAGGGGAATGCCGAAGCCGAGCGTCTTGCCCGTTCCGGTCTTCGCCTGCCCGATGATGTCGGCGCCCGAGAGCGCGACGGGAAGCGTCATCGCCTGGATCGGGAACGGGTGGGTGATCCCGGCCGCTGCCAGGGAGGCGACGATCGGTCCCGACACCCCCAGATCAGCGAAATCGGCGTCTGTGTCCGCCATGTCTCAAACTCCTTTTGGCGCCTTCGCGCCCGTGCTGGATGCGAACCGGTACTCTTGAGCTATGCCCGATTCTTACCCCTTGGCCAGTACTGATGCTGCAACGCTTGCGCTGGTCGCGTACGGTGAGCTCACCGCCTTCGAGAGAATGGCGACCAATGCGTCCACGGCTGTGGAGCTCGACGACACGGTGACGCTGTCACGGCTGGCATCGCACTCATTCTCGCACTTCGAAGAGCTCTCGCAGCGCATCAGTGAGTCGGGCCAGGATGTGATCGAACTCTGCAGGATCTTCGAGCCGACATTCTCCGTGCTGGCGGAGAGGACTCGTCCCCGTGACTGGTACGAGAGCCTCATGAAGGGCTTCGTCTTCGACGGGATCATGAACGACTTCTATCGCATGGCGGCCGATAAGCTCGCAGAACCCGAGCACAGCCTGGCAATTGCTGTTCTCGATGATACACGGGCCGCCGACTTCGTCCGCAATCGGCTGACCGCCGACGTCGGCGAGGACACGCAGCTGGCCTCCCGGCTCGCCCTGTGGGGACGCAAGCTCGTCGCCGAGACCCTCGGCCGCGCCCGGCACCTGCTCACCGACCCGGTCCTCGGCATCGACGAGACCGTCATCGTCGAGGCGATCCCCGCGGTCACGGCGAACCACTCCCGCCGGATGTCGGCCCTCGGACTCGTCGCGTAGGCGCACGTGTCACGGGTGCGGAGGCACTGAGGCGCTGAGTCTCTGTGGCGTTGAGTCCCTGAGTCACGGTGTGCGCCGGATCGGCGGCGTTTGTGCGCCGCATTGATGGCGATTTCGGCGCAGATTCCACCCTGAAGGTTCCGCACAATGCGTCACTGGGCGAGGTGAGGCGGCTGCGGTGGTGTCGTCGGAGGCGTGGCAGTCGCCAGTCGGGAAGAGGCCCGGTCTGTGCAGACCGGGCCTCTTCTCATCGGCACTTCTCGACTCCGCGGAAGACTCGACGCCTCGGTAGACAAGTCGCCTCGGAAGAGAGGGACTTTCAACCGCTGGAGCGTCACGGCCTCTCAGGACCAGGAACGCTGGGCCGTCGCGGTCTCTCAGGCGACGCCGAAGCCGACGCGGCGGGAGGTCTCGCTGCCGAGTTCGATGTAGCCCAGCGCCGTCGACGGCACGAAGACCTGGCGGCCCTTCGTGTCGGTGAAGGTGAGCAGAGCCTCGGCCTTGACCGCTTCCTCGATGCGCTTGGCGAGGTCCTGGGCGGACTCGTCCGTGTCGAGGACGATCTCACGCGGGGACTGGCGGACGCCGATCTTGATTTCCATTGTTCTCCTTAACGCGGTGGTAGTCGTCTTCAGCTTAACGTTCGCTTCGCCCCGGTTTCTTCCCGCCTCGCAGGGGTCGGCGCTCGGCTCTCAGCGAACGCGAACGAGCTCAGCGGGTGCGTCGCCCGGCCCGCTCTCGGCCCCGGTCGGGCAGCGTGGGGCGGCCTGCTCAGCGGGTGTGGGTTGCGAAGGACGACAGTCCGCCCCAGCTCATCTGGGTGAGCAGGTCGACGGTCGCGTCGATGTCGAGTTCGTGGGTCGCCTCGATCTGCTTGATGACGACCTCGGCGGTGCCGATGAGCGTGCGGCACAGCAGGTCTGCGTCCGCGTCGTCGAGATCGGTGAAGCTCTGGAGGGCACTGACGATGCGGGCGACGGTGCCCTCGCGCATCGTGCGCACGCGCTGCTGGGCCTCGGGTTCGTAGACATCGGAGTTGAAGAGGATGACGAACTCCTCGCGGTGGGAGATCGCGAAGTCGAAGTAGGCCCGGTAGGTCGCGCGGATGCGCTCGCGGGGGTCGTCGGTCGAGTTGAGCGCCTGCGCGACCTGTCCGGCCAGGTGCGCGGCCGAGTGGTCGATGAGGGCGAGGTAGAGGTCCTGCTTCGACGCGAAGTGCTGGTAGAGGACCGGCTTCGACACGCCGGCCTCCTCGGCGATCGTGTCCATCGACGTCGTGCGGTAACCCCGATTGGCGAACACGGCGCGCGCCACCCCGACCAACTGGTCACGGCGCTGTTCACGGGGCATTCTCTGCTGCGGACTCGGCATCCCCCAATCCTACGCGAATCCGCCCCGTGACCCGGGAGCGAACACCGTGTCAGTGGCACATGATGGAATACGGGTATGGATGACCTGGCACCCGATCACTCGGCGACGCTGTCCGCGGCGCTGCTCAACCGCGAATCCGCTGCCGTCATCGGGCGGCCGGGGACGGGGAAGACGACGCTGCTCGAGGCGGTCTACGGCCGCCTCGTCGAGTCCGTCGATCCCTCCTCGATCCTCGTCCTCACCCCCAACCGCGACCATGCCGACGTCCTGCGCAACGCGCTTCCCGTCCCCGCCGAGGCGATCCTCCGGGCCGCTCCGGCCCGCAGCATCTCGTCCTTCGCCTACGGCATCGCCCGCGCGGCCCACGCCACCCGCACCGGGGAGGAGCTCGAGTTCGTCTCGGGCGCCGACCAGGACGTCTTCCTCGCCGATCTCCTCGCCGGCCACGAAGCCGGTCACGGACGCACCCCGACCTGGCCATCCGACATCACCGCCGAGGTGCGCGCCACCTCGGCGTTCCGCACGGAGATCCGCGACGTCCTCAACCGGGTGATGGAGTTCGACTTCGGGGTCCGGCTGCCGCCCGTCGACGCACGCGGCGAGTACGTCTTCGACGCCGGCCGCAGCGCCCTGGCGCGGGTCCTCGCCTCCCACCCCGACCCGCGGTGGGAGGCGGTCGCAGCGGTGCTCGAGGAGTACCTCGGGATCATGAGCATGCCCGGCTACGGTGGCATCGATGCGGCGACGGTGCTCGCCCGCGCGGCCTTCGAGATCCTCCGTGAACCCGCCGAGGTGACCGCCGGGCGGCCGTGGTCGTTCTCTCCCGATCGGGTTCCCTCCGTCGTCCTCGCCGACGGGGTCCAGGACTTCCCCGCCGCCAGCTGGGGCGTGCTCGAGCAGCTGCGCGAGCGCGGGGCCGCCCTGGCGCTCTTCGGCGCCCCGGAGACGGTGACGGGCCGCTTCCACGGGGCCGACGCCTCCGTCCTCGACCGGGCGGCCTCGGATCCCCGGTTCGCCACTGTCGTCCTCGACCGTGTCGTCGACGCCGATGCCGAGCTCGCGGCCGTCACCGACGGCTTCGGCGCGCGGATCACCACCCGGTGGGGACTCGGGCACATGCCGCGCCCGCTCACGCCCGCCGCAGACGGCGCAGAGGGTGCGGTGGGCCAGGACACGGTCGGGGAGTCCGCGGCGGGAGAGTCCGAGGTGCCCGAATCGCCGTCCGCAACTGGAGCGCCGACCCACTCGCCGCCGCGTGAGGAGACGGCTGCCCCCGGCGGGTCGGAGCTCACGGCGAACGATCCCGTCGAGACCCACGTCTTCGCCGGTGCCGCGTCGGCTCACCGCTACCTCGCCCGACGCATCGCCGAGTACGTCGCCGCCGGGCACTCCCACTCCGACGTCGCCGTCATCTGCCGCAACGCCTCGACGGCACGGGTGACCGCGGGCGAACTCCGCGCGGCGGGCACGCCGACGGCGACGATCGTCCAGCCCCTCAACGTCGACCCGGCGACCGCGCCCCTGCTCGACCTGCTCACCCATGCGCCCGGACTGGCCGACGACGACACCCTCACCCGGGTCGCACTGTCCCTGGCCGGCAGCGTCTACATCCGCCTCGACGCCGTGCAGCTGCGCCGCTTCCGCCGCCTCGTCCGCAGCGCCTACCCGGCCGCCGACAGCACGGCGTCGCTCGCCCTCGCCCTCCGCGACGCCCCGGCGGACTCACCGATCCCGGGGCTGTCGACGCTGGCCCGGATGCTCCGTGCCGCCGCCGACCACGTCGATGCGGACCCGCACACCGCGCTCTGGGCGATCTGGGAGGCCGCCGGCGTCGCCGAACGCTGGCAGGCCGAGGCGCTGCGGGACCCCGACGGGATCGCCGGAGCCCACCTCGACTCCGTGCTGCGCCTGTTCACCCTGGCGGAGAAGATCACCGACCGCGGCGGGTTCACCGCCCGCTCGTTCGCCGGCATCGTCGCCGAGCAGGACATCGCCCAGGACTCGCTCGCCCGCTCCTCCGGGTTCGCCGACCACGTCCAGGTCGGCACCCCGGCCTCGCTCGCCCACCTCCGGGTGCCGTGCGTGATCATCACCGACGTCAACGAGGGGGTGTGGCCCAACCCGAAGCTGCGCGGCGGCATCCTCGGACTCGGTGATCTCACCGCGCTCCTCGCCGGCGACGACCCCGTCACCGCGGACCCCGGTTACCACGCGCACGCCAAGCGCACGAACCTCCGGGAGGAAGCCGAGCTCTTCTACACCGCCCTGACACGGGGCCGGGACCGGATCATCGTCACCGCGCTCTCGGACTCCGAATCCGCGCCTTCGGCGTTCTTCGACGTCATCGCCGCAGCCACGGCACGCGGAACCGCCTCGACCGACGGATACACCCTCACCGACGAGGACGAGCTGCCGCCCCTCGACCTCGCCGAGATCGCCGCGCTGGCCCGCTCCCAGCTCCTCGAGGCCGCCCGCGACGCCGCAGGTGAGGGCGACGAGCCGGCGGCGGCCGCGGACTGGGCGGCCCTGTCGGCGGCGCTGACCGCCGCGGTCCCCGGGTCGCGCACACCCGGACAGTGGCGGGAAGCCGAGGACGTCACCTCGACGACACCGCTGTTCACGGCCGACGACGACGTCACCATCTCCCCGTCGCAGGTCGAGACGTTCTCCGACTGCTCGCTGCGCTGGTTCCTCACCCGCCACGGCGGAGACCGGGGAGGGACGACCGCGCAGAGCATCGGCACGATCCTCCACGCTGCCGCCGAGCACCATCCCACCGGCCCGACCTCGACGATCAGGGAGTACGTCGAACGTGAGTTCGCGACCCTCGAGTTCGCCACCGACTGGGAGCGCGAGCGGGAGCACACGGCGGCGATGGCCATGGTCGACCGCCTCGGCGAGTACATCGAGGACGCTCCCGGGGAGGTGCTCGGCGTCGAGGCCCAGGTCCATGCCACCGGCGTCGACGACCTCGGGCAGGAATGGACGATCACGGGTCGCCTCGACCGGGTCGAATCGACAGCCGACGGGGTGCGCATCGTCGACTTCAAGACAGGGCGCACCGTTCCCGCCGGCGCCGACATGCCCCGGCACGCCCAGCTCGGCGTCTATCAGGAGGCCGTCGACACCGGGACGCTGACACTGCCCGACGGCAGGGTCGTCGACGTCGACGCCGTCGGTGCCGAACTCGTCTTCCTGCGCCGGACGAAGTCGACGAAGCGCCTGCAGGGTGCGGTGCGTGCCGACGAGGACCCGGAGTGGGCGCGCGAGCTCATCGGCGAGGTCTCGACGAGGATGCGCTCCGCGGATTTCCCGGCCCGCGTCGACCCGCCGAAGTGCCTGAGCTGTCCCGTGCGATCGTCGTGCCCGGCGATCGGCCCCCACATGCTGGAGGATTCCTGATGAGATTCAGCGCCGACGACCTCGCTCGGCTCACCGCTGCCGATCCGACGCGGGCGTTCGGTCCGAGCCCCGAACAGCAGCGCATCATCGAAGCCGACCCCACCCAGACGATGAAGGTCACCGCCGGTGCCGGATCGGGCAAGACCACCGTCATCTCCCAACGCGTCGTCTGGCTCGTCGCCAATGGGCACGTCGCCCCCGAGGAGATCCTCGGCCTCACCTTCACCCGCAAGGCCGTGGGGGAACTCGGCAGCCGCATCCGGGTGCTGCTCTCGCGCCTGCGGCACAACCTCGGCGAGGGCAGCGACCTCGGTCTGCCCGGACTCGACTATCCGACGGTGTCGACGTACAACTCGTATGCGGCGGCGATCGTCGGCGAGCACGGCGCGAGCATCGGCATCGAACCCGAGACCGTGCTCCTCGACGAGGCGGGTGCCCACGCGATCGCCGCCGAGGTCATCGATGCCGCGTCCGCCGACGCGGTGCCCGGCAGCTATGCGAGGGACACGATGATCGCCGACATCATTGCGTTCGCCGGTGCGATGAACGACCACGGCCGTGATGTCGCCGAGGTGACCGACTACCTTGAGGCGTGCCTGGGGGCCCTCGTGTCGAGCAAGGGCAAACCCGTCGACCCGAGCGGTCGACGCCGGAAGCTCGAGGAGAAGATCCGCACGGCGGCCCTGGCCGGGGAGTACATGAGCGCGAAGCGCCGCCACCTCGCCATGGACTTCTCCGATCAGGTGCGGTTCGCCCAGCGCATCGTCGACGAGGTGCCGCAGGCCCTGGCGGCGGAGCAGGCGAGGTGGAGGATCGTCCTCCTCGACGAGTTCCAGGACACCTCCGTCGCGCAGCTCACGCTGCTCTCCACCCTGTTCTCCTCGACGGCGGTGACCGCCGTCGGCGATCCCCGACAGGCGATCTACGGGTGGCGCGGAGCCAGTGCTGACAACATGATCCGCTTCGACGCGGACTTCACCGACGTCGAGTCGCTGACCTTGAGCACGAGCTGGCGCAACGATCGGACGATCCTCGACGTCGCCAACCGGGTCGCCGACGGGCTCACCGGCAGTCGGGAGACGCCCCTGACGACCCGCCCCGACGCCGGTGTCGGCGATGTCGTCGTCGACGTCTCCTCCGGCGCGCACGACGAGTCGTTCCTCACAGTGGGACTGCGGTCGCTCACCGAATGGGCGGCCGGACTGCCGGAAGGCGCCTCGACTGCGGTGCTGTGCCGCAAGCGCGCTCACTTCGCCGCAGTCACCGCCGCGCTCGAGACCGCGGGCTTCGCCGTCCACGTCCATGGATCCTCCGGTCTGCTCAGCGACCCGTACGTCGCCGACCTGCGGGCCGTGCTCAGCGCCGCGGTCGATCCGATGGCCGGGGACGAGCTCATGCGGCTGCTCAGCGGGCGGCTGCTCGGCCTCGGCGCGACCGACATCGCCGCACTCTCGGCCTTCACCCGACGTCAGGCGAAGGGTCGGGAGACCGCAGCGAGGGAGCAGGCCGCCGGTGCCGGGGGAGAGCTGCTCGCCGAAGCCATCGATGTGCCGACGATCGTCGAGGGCCTCGACGAGCTCATCGACACTCCCGCGACGCGGGCCACCGGACTCAGCGACACCGCCCGCGAACGTCTCGTCCGCTTCGCCCGGGCCCTGCGCGCGGTGCGGGCGGGCACCGGCACACTCACCTCGGTGGTGCGGACTGCGCTGACGGAGACGGGCATCGACTCCGACATCTGGGCGCTCGGCGATGCTCTGCGCCGTGTCCATCGTCAGGCGATCGACGGGTTCCTCTCCGCCGCCGCCCAGTACTCGGCGACAGCCGAGCGACCGAGTGTGCCCGGCTTCCTCGAATGGCTCTCGCTCATGGAGGTCAAGGATGCGCTGAGCGCCGCCGAGCCGACCGTGGCGCCGGGAGCGATCAACGTCATGACCGTCCACGCCTCGAAGGGTCTCGAGTTCGACGCCGTCGCCGTGCCCTCGCTCGTCGTCAAGGACTTTCCGACCGAGCCCCGGGACAAGGAGGGGTGGATGGGACGCACCGCCCTGCCCTATCCGCTGCGCGGCGATCGCCGGCACCTCGTCGACTACGACCTGCGCAGCGCCGAGTTCGAGACGAAGAAGGAACTCGACGAATGGGTCAGCGAGTTCATCAAACCGGCCGTGGCCGACGCGCACGAGCAGGAGGAGCGGCGGCTCGCCTACGTCGCGTTCACCCGTGCCAAGCATCATCTCTGGCTCGGCGCCGAGCTCATGGGATCCCGTTCGACCCCCGACGAGCTCTCCCCGTTCCTCCGTGAGGCCGCCGAGGCCGCAGGGCTGGACCCGGAGATCCCCGACCCGGCGGAGGAGTCCGCGGCGGACCGGATCGAGACGACGGTGTGGCCGGTGCCGCGCACCGAACGGGTCGCCCTCGCCGAACGCGCCGGGCGCTGGGTGGAGGCCGCCGGTGACGTCGACCTCGATGCCCTCGCGCGCGGAGACTCCCCGGTGGCCGTCCTGGCCAGGCGCGCTCAGGCCATTCTCCGTGCCCAGGAGCCGGCCGCGGAGGGACGACTGCCCGACCGTCTGTCGACGACGGACCTCGTGTCGTGGCGGCGGGACCCGGAGGAGTTCCGCACGCAGACGCTGCGTCCCGTGCCCGAACCCCCGAGCCGGGCCGCGGAGATCGGCACGAGCTTCCACGCCTGGGTCGAGCGGCACTTCGGACAGGCGAGCATCGACATCGATGAGCTTGAGACGGTGCGGCCGGCCGACACGGCGCAGCTCACGCGCCTGCAGGAGACGTTCCTCGCCTCGGACTTCGCCCGTCGGCAGGCGGCGGAGATCGAGATGTCCTTCGAACTCGTCCTCGGTCGGTTCCGGGTGCCCGGGAAGATCGACGCCGTGTTCATCACCGGTGACCACGCCGAGGTCGTCGACTGGAAGACGTCGAAGCGGCCGAACGCAGAGACGCTCGAGGTGATGAAGTGGCAGCTGGCGCTCTACCGGTTCGCCGTCCAGCGGGTCCACCCTGAAGTCACCGAGGTGACTGGGACGTTCTACTTCGTCGGCAGCGACGACGTCGTCAGCTTCTCCGACCTGCCCGAGGAGGATGAGGTGATCGCATGGCTGGCCGCCCATGACTGAGGGCGAGCGAGCGGACGGACACGGCTTGATACGGGAGCACCGGAGGACGAGTACGCGCGCACGAGTCTGAGCGCGTTCCAACCTGAGCGCGAGCGAGTTCGCGCGGGTCAGTTCTGAGCGCACACCTGTGCGCGGGGGTCAGCCCTGAGCGCGAACGAGTACGCGGGGGTCAGTTCTGAGCGCACACCTGTGCGCGGGATCAGTTCCGCTCGGCGCTGCCCGATCGCTCGGTGCTGCGTGTCTCCGCTGCGTCCCCGGGCTGCTCGGTCGTCCGGGTCTTCGACGCCGCGCCAGCGTCATCCGCGTCGGCGTCGACGTCGGGGTCCGCAGACTGGCCCGCGGACTCGGGCGCGCGCGTCGACGGACGTCGACTGCTCGCCGCGCGAGGCTCACCGTCGGCCGACCTGCCGGGGCCGGAGGCCGGTGACGGCGCGGCATGCGACCCCTCGGTCACATCGTCCGACGACACCGGCGCCGTCGGCACGTCGGAGCCGTCAGGGTGCAGAAGCACCTGGTCGAAGGACGTGAGGAGGTCAGCGGCGTCCTGGATCGTCTCCTCGTCGCCGGAGTCGACCGCTTCGAGGAGCCAGTCGAGGACGGCGAACTCGGCGAGGAGTTCGGCTCGGGTGACGATGTGGTCATCGGCACGGGGCCGTGAGCTGCGGTACTCGGTGAAGAACGTCGGCACCGCGGCCGGATCGATGAGCGCCGAGGCGGCGGCGAGGTCGATCGCAGGATCCGAGACCCGGATCCGTCCGATCTCCGAGAGGGCGAGCACCCGCTCCTCATCGGTGTAGACACTCGCTTCGTCGATGGCGCCATGGATGGGCGTGGCGAGGAAGTGCCAGAGCGCGACCTTCTCGAACTCCTCCTCCCAATGCTGGAGGAGAGTCGACGGCACCCGCCCGGTGGCCGCGGCCTGATCGAGGCGGTCGAGGATCTGGAACTGGAAGCGGGAGGGCTCCTCGACGGGGAACCCGGCATCGGAGATCGGCTCCGGGGCGGCCGAGTGCAGCGTCGCCAGCGTCTGCGCGAGCGAACTCGCCCGTGCGACATCGGCGATCGGCTCGTCCCCGACCGGGGCGCCGGGAAGCGGATCAGCGAGGGTGACGGTGACCGCCTTCTCAGTCGCGAAGAGCGCGGGATCGACTTCGGTGATCGCCCGCAGATGCGGCCATGTGAAATCGGCGTGCGGGTAGGCGAGATCGTAGATCCGGGCCGCCTCGGCGATCGATCCGGTGTCAGCGGACCGGTCGACACGGGTGTGCGCCGTCGCCACGTACTCGGTCTCACCGTCGCCGATGAGAATCCTCACTCCCGCATCGAGGGAGGGCAGCGGTGTCCATGTCGTCGGGGAGAAGTCGTCGAGCATCGTCGCCGCGACCGCTGCCAACTTGAGCGCCTTCGTATCCACCCTTCCCAATCTACCGTCTGCGCCCCGCTCAGGCCGGGGATTGGACCCGTACGCGTGTCCGCCGCGTCAGACCCCTGAGCTATCGTGGAATCCATGGAACCGCTGCCCATGATCACGCCCGTCAGCCTGGCCAGGAACGGCATCGACCGCGATCATCTCACCCGCGGGGCGGACGGGGATCTCACCGAGGTGTGGGCCGGCGGGCCGGCCGCGGTGTTCGAGCATCGCGGGTCCCTGCTCGTGGCCGGCGGCGGCCTGTTCCGCGCCGCCCGCGACCTCGTGCCGAACGGTCAGACGGAGATCTACCTCGGCCGGGATGCCGCGGACCAGCGCTACATCGGCATCGGGCTCACCGACGAGGGGCGCAGCGTCCTCGACACCGCCCTGGCGACCGCGCGCGATCGCGATGCCACCGATCGCCTCACCGCCCCCGGCTCCGGCATCGACAGCGCCGAACCCGTGTGGCTGCCGCTGCGCGAACTCGCCGACGCCCTCGACGACGTCGACGTGTCCCTGGCCTGCGAACTCGTGGCGCTGAGCAACTGGCATCGCGCACACACCCACTCCCCGCGCACCGGCACCCCCACCGAGGTGGTCCACGGCGGATGGGTCCGCCGCGATCCGGAGACCGGCAGCGAGCACTTCCCCCGCACCGACCCCGCGATCATCGTCGTCATCGTCCACACCGATTCCGACGGCGTCGAACGCGTCCTTCTCGGCAACAACGCCGCATGGCCCGCCGACCGCTACTCGCTGCTCGCCGGCTTCGTCGAACCCGGAGAGACGCTGGAGAACGCAGTGATCCGCGAGGTCTGGGAGGAGGCGCATGTCACCGTCGTCAACCCCCGCTACCTCGGCTCGCAGCCGTGGCCGTTCCCCTGCTCCCTCATGCTCGGCTTCTCCGCCGAGGCGGTGTCGCTGGACGTCACCGCCGACGAAGCCGAGATCACCTCGCTCAAGTGGTTCACGAGGGAGGAACTGAGAGCGGACATCGCCGCCGGACGCGTGGGAACCCCCGGCACCGTCTCGATCGCCGGCCAGCTGCTGTGGTCGTGGCTGGAGAGTCGGTGAACGCTCGCGCCGCCGACCTCCTCGCCGCCCTCGACGACGAGCAGCGGGCCGTCGCCACCCACTTCTCCTCCCCGGTCATCGTGCTCGCCGGCGCCGGCACCGGCAAGACCCGGGCGATGACCCACCGGATCGCCTACGGGATCGCCACCGAGGTGTTCCCGGCCAATCATGTCCTCGCCCTCACCTTCACCGCGAAGGCCGCGGGGGAGATGCGTGCCCGCCTGCGCTCGCTCGGCGTGCCGGCCGTCCAGGCCCGCACCTTCCACTCGGCTGCCCTGCGCCAGCTCCGGTTCTTCTGGGACCGCTTCGCCACCGGCGACTTCCCGCGGATCATCGAGAACAAGGCGGGGGTCCTCGGCTCGGTCATGCAGGAGCTCGGCCACGAGGTCAGCCGCGAACTCGCCCGCGACGTCGCCGCGGAGATCGAATTCGCGGCCGCCTCCCTCCTCGGCGTCGCCGACTACGCGACGAAAGCCCAGGCCAGAGACCTGCCCGGTGATCTCGCCGTCGAGGACATGGTTCGAATCGCCGAAGCGTACTCGGAGGCGAAGACCCGCGGCCGCCTCCTCGACTTCGACGACGTCCTCCTCGTCCTCACCGGCGTCCTCGCGGAGTATCCGGCGATCGCCGCCGAAGTCCGCGAGCAGTACCGGCACTTCGTCGTCGACGAGTTCCAGGACGTCTCCCCGCTCCAGTTCGATCTGCTCTCCCGGTGGCTGGGGCCGCGCGACAACCTCTGCGTCGTCGGCGATCCCGCGCAGACGATCTACTCGTTCGCCGGGGCCGACGCGTCCCTGCTCGAGGCCCTGCCGTCGCAGCTGTCGGCACCGGAGACGATCCGGCTCGTGCGCAACTACCGGTCGACGAAGGCGATCGTCGCGACCGCGAACAGCCTGCTCCGCCACACCTCGCGCACCGCACTGACGCTGCGCACGGACAATGCCGAGGGCACGCAGCCGCGGATGACCGAATACCCGACCGACGACGCCGAATCGCTCGGTGTCGCACGGGCCATCGCCGCCGAGGTCAGGGCCGGTCGCCGTCCCCGCGACATCGCCGTCCTCTTCCGCACGAACGGACAGAGCCCGGCCTACGAGCAGGCGCTGACGGCGGCCGGGATCCCCTACGTCCTGCGCGGCGGGGAGCGCTTCTTCGCGCGCAAGGAGGTCAAGGAGTCCATACTCATGCTCCGGGCGGCGCGCGCCGCCGCGGGAGCGCGACCGCTGCCGGAGATCGTCGCCGAGGTGCTCGTCTCCGCCGGTTACACGCGGACTCCGCCGCCGGCCGGGGCCAGCCGTCAGCGGTGGGAGTCGCTCAAGGCGATCGTCGACCTCGCCGAGACCCATCAGGCCGGCAGCGCGCTGCCGGTGCCGCTCGAGGACTTCCTCGCCGACCTCGCCGATCGCGCCGAACACCAGTTCGCGCCCGACATCGAGGGGGTCACACTCGCATCGTTCCACGCGGCCAAGGGCCTCGAATGGGACAGCGTCCACCTCGTGGGTCTGAGTGAGGGGCTCATGCCCATCAGCTATGCGCAGACCCCGCGGGCGATCGCCGAGGAGCGCCGGCTCTTCTACGTCGCTCTCACCCGCGCCGGTCGCGACCTGTCGCTGAGCTGGTCGCTGGCGCGCCACGAGTCGAAGCAGAAGCCGCGGCAGCCCTCACGCTTCCTCGGCGAGCTCGGTCGGCTCGAGGAGGCGCCGGGGGAGCACCGGCGACCGGCGACCACGGTGCGGACGAACCGTTGCCGAACGTGCGGGACAGTCCTCGTCTCCCAGGTGGAGCGGGCCCTGGGGCGCTGCGCGAGCTGCCCCGCCGAGGTCGACCTCGAGCTGCTCGACGCCCTGCGCCGCTGGCGGGCGCGCGTCGGGCTCGAACAGGGGCTGCCGCCGTATCTCGTGCTCACCGATGCGTCGCTGTCAGCGATCGCCGAACTCCACCCGCGGGACCTCCCCGGTCTGGCGCGGATGCCCGGCGTCGGCGCCACGAAGCTCGAACTCTACGGTGAGAGCCTATTGCGCCTCCTCGTCGATTAGGCTCAGCCCGGGTGCGGGGACGCGGCAGTGGCACTGCGGGTGGTAGGCGAGGGCACCGTCGTCGACGGCACCGGTGCGCAGATCGACCCGGCGGTGCACCGGCTCCGCTTCCGTGAGGAGGGCGGCCCGGAGCACGAGGACGAGGTGGGCGGCACTGAGCGCGGGTGTGAGCGGATCGGCGAGGTCATCGCGGTCGGTGAGCGCGCGGATGCGCGGGTACTGGTCGAACCACCCCTCATCGGCGTCGCGGAGCATCAGGCACGCACAGACGGTGCACGGGGTTGCGCCGGGACGGACGAGCCCGGTGATCTCGACGGAGAATTCGCCGGCCACGATCTGGCAGTGGTCGACCTCCCGATCGACGAGCCACGTCGCGGTGTGGAGATCGGGAACGAGATGCGAGGTCGTCACGACGATCGGATCGGCGGCGAGGTCGAGCTCGTCGATGCGGGCTGCGGGAGTGACCGCGAATCCCGCGCGGGACAGCTGCTGGACGACTGCGACGCGCAGCGGTCCGACGACGCCGACCGGTCGGGCTGCCAGCGCCGCGGCGGCCTGATCGGGGGAGCGGCCGAAGAGGCGTGCGGTGGCGAGGAGAGTCGCGCCGCGCCGCACGGCATCGGCATCGGAGTCCTCGGGGATGAGCACCCCCGCCTCGTCGAGGAGGGTGAGCAGTGACGTCGCCCGAGCGAGGTCGATGCCGAGGTCCTGGGCCCGGATGTGGAACTGACCCGATCCCAGACCCATCCGCAGGTCGTCGATGAGGGAAGCGTCGGCGGGGAGGAGGCCGTCGATGAGCACCGGGTCCTCGACGCCGAACTGCAGGCACGCGGGGCTCCGCCATGTGATCGGAACGCTGGGACAGATCCGCAGCATCATCCACCTCGTCTCCGTGTCGGGAGACCCAGACTAGTGAATGGAGGCGGGCCGCGCCACGGTGTGCGCAGATCTGTGGAAAACCTTGTGGAAAAACGGTTGAGGACAGGCCGAAAACGCTGTCCGACATGCCCTCAACCGCATAGTGCCCCAGGCGCTCGCGGTGACTCGTGCGGCTTCCCCTTCCGCACGCATCTCCGGGTTTTCCGGGGTCAAACATAGAACCTATTCCCCATTCGCGGCCCCGTCAATGGCGCTCCGAGCCGCACTCGGGCGCCATCCTGTGGATAACGTGTGGACAGGTGTCGCCTGTCTGTGGAGGAGGTGCGGGCGCGGCGCCGAGGCCGATGTGCCGAGGAGGCGATGAATGCGTAGGTCACTTGAGATTCGGGTGACGATCGGGTGGTGTCGGCGTCTGTGGACGAACGCCTGACCGACCCGAGAAGCGATACTCAGGAAACTCACAAGTAATCTCGTGTCGGTGGCGTTTCCTATCATGGTGGGATGACTGAGCGGGAGCGGTGGACGGAAGACGGCGTGCTGCGGGCGATCGCCCGCGGAGAGATCGTGGTGCGCCGTTCGGCGCGACGGAAGAAGACGATCGCGGTGTCGAAGGAGATCGACACGTACGTGCTCAGCGCGCCGACGCGCTACAGCGTCGAGTCGAACATCGCCTCCCTCACCGATCTCTTCAATCGGCTGGCGGCGAAGGACCATTCCTCGGCCGCCGACCTCGCGGAGATCGCCGAGGAGCTCAGTCGTCGGTACTTCGCCGGACGACTGCGCCCTGCCTCGATCAGGTGGGTGACGAACCAGAACCTCAGCCGCTGGGCCTCGACGACGACGTCATCGGGGGACATCCGGATCTCCCACCGCCTGCAGTCCGTGCCGCGCTGGGTCCTCGAGACCGTCATCGTCCACGAGCTCGCCCACCTGCAGATCGGCCCGCATTCGAAGGAGTTCCATGCTCTCGCCGACCGGCATCCGCGTCAGGCCGAGGCGAAGCTCTACCTCGACGGCTTCAGCGCAGGGGAGCGGTTCAGCCGCGGCCGGTGAGGACTCAGCGGGGATCTGCGGTGTGGGCGGCGACGGTGGCGCGGTAGAGCTGCGGCAGCCGGGTGACGAGGTCGGGCATGAGTGCGGCGGGCAGCTCGTCGATGGGAAACCAGGCGACGTCGAGTGACTCATCGGAGACGGCCGGGTTCTGCCTGGCCGAGGCGACCGCACCGTAGACGACGTCGAAGTGCCGCCGGCACGTGCCGAAATCACCGGCGAGATCGTGGACGTGGAGTTCGAGCGGGCCAGGGGAGAGCCACCGGAACCGGTCGAGACCGCTTTCCTCGGTCGCCTCCCGACGAGCGGCGTCACGCAGGCTGACGTCACCGGATTCGAGATGGCCGCCGAACTGCATCCAGGCGCCGGCCCGGCGGTGATGGTTGAGCAGGACCGCCTCGGTGTCGGGGTCGACGACGAGACAGCTCGCGGTGACGTGTTCGCTCGTGCCCGCGCGCACGAGCGCCGAGGCTCCGCGGGACTCGAAGAGCCCGGCGAACGCCTCGGCGAATCCACTCGTGTGCGCGGTGTGCGCGACCTCGTCACGCGCCGTGGAGAGCGCGATCATTCACTTCTCGTCGCGGTCGGTGTCGTCGGTCGTCTCGGACCCGGGACCCTCGGAGTCCGTGTCGGATCCCTCCTCGGCCTCGGAAGCCGATTCCCGGTGCGCCGCGGACGTGTCGTTCTTCGCCTCGGACGTCGACGCCCCGTCTGCCGGGGAATCGGCACCGGTTGCCGCCTGCGGGTCAGCGCTCGTGCCCGCTCCCGTGTCGGCATCGTCGGCCGACGACGGGGTCGCATCGGACGCGCCGTCGGTGCCTTCGGCGAGGATGCGACTGAGCGCCTCGTCGAGCGTCGAGTCGCCCGCCCATTCGGCCTGACGGCGTTCGCTGTAGCCGAGCGGATCGTCGAGGTCCTCGGTCGTCGGCAGCAGGTCGGGGTGGGTGAAGACGTTGTCGCGCGCCTCGGCGCCGCCCTGCGATTCGAGGTAGGCGAAGAGCGCTGCGGCATCGCGGAGCCGACGTGGGCTGAGCTCGAGGCCCACGAGCGTCGAGAAGGTCTTCTCCGCCGGTCCGGCCGTCGCCCGTCGCCTCCGCAGCGCTTCGCGGATCTGCTCGCGGGCCGGCAGCTTGTCGCTCGCGGCGAAGACGACGACGTCGACCCAGCCGGCGATGACGGCGAGGAGGTTCTCCAGCGTCGTCAGCGCCCGCTTCTGCTCATCAGTCGTCGGCGGGTTGAAGAGTCCCTGGCGGATGTTGTCGCTGAGATCCGAGATGTTCGACGGATCGATCGACGAGGCCATCTCCTCGATCTGCGAGGTGTCGACCTTGAGCCCCTGCGCGTACCTCGTCAGCGCGGTCTCCACCTGGGCGGCGAGCCACGGGGCGCGTTCGAAGAGCGCGAGGTGGGCGAGCTCCTGGGCGGCGAGGTAGATGCGGACCTGGGAGACGTCGACGTCGATCTCCTCGGCGAAGGCGGCGATGTTCGCTTCGACGAGCACGGCCTGATCGTGGGGGAGGAGGGGCAGTCCCACCTCGGTGCCGGTGAGGACGCTCTCCGACAGCGCGCCGACGGCCTGGCCGATCTGCATCGCGAACATCGAATCGCTCATCGTCGAGAACATCGACGAGGCACCGGCGAGGATGCTCTTCATCTCCTCGGGCACCTGCGTCTGCAGGGTGTCGGTGAGCGCCGTCGACATGTTCTCCTTGATCGGGAGGACGAACTTCTGCCACCCGGGCATCGTGCGCTTGACCCAATCGGCACGGGTCAGGGTCGCGGTCGCGCGGTTGGCCACGGACAGGTCGGTCGCCTCGGCGAGCCAGAGTTCGGACAGGCGGAACGCATCCGTCGCGGCATGCGCGGCGTCATCGCTGACCGCGGGATCCGGCGAGGGCACGCTGCGGAGCGCGATCTGCGTCGCCTGTGCACTCGGGTCGGCTCCCTGGCCGAAGAGACCCTGCATCTGGCTCATGATCGTCGCCATCATCGCCGGGTCGATGTTGAAGCCCTGCGGACCGGAGGCGCCCTGGCCCGGACCGCCCGGATTGCCGGGACCGCCCTGGCCGAAGAGCATTCCGAAGATCTGCTCGAACGGGTTCTGCTCGTTGCTGTTGTCGTTGGACTTGTCGTCGCTCATGGTCTCACGCGCCTTCGAGAATCGTAGTCATCACCACGTTAACCTCGGGACATGTGCGAAGCTTCCCAATCGCGCGAAGTTTCGCTCCATGTTCGCACCCGGCGAAAGGGGCGCGTGTTCGCACCGGGCGTAAGGAGTCTGAGAAGTCGCCCGTCGCCTTTCAACTAGACTGGTGACGCGGTGCACCGAAAGGAATCCATGTCAGAGAATGCCCCCCGAGCGGTGCCTGTCCAGGCACCCGCCCCACGGAGCCGATCCCGTCGACGCTCGCCCCGTTTCGCCACCTCGGCGGGGGTCATGACCTACCTGCTCATCGCGCTGGCCGTGCTCATCCCGATTCCCTATATGCTGCAGCTGCCCGGGCCGGTGTTCAACACCCTCGGCGACTACCAGGGCAAGCCCATGATCAGCGTCTCCGGTGCCCAGACCTACCCGACGACCGGTGAGATCGACATGCTCACCGTGGCCGTTAGCGGCGGACCCGGTCGCGACACGTACGCGACCCAGGCCCTCGGCGCCCTCATCGACGGTCAGGAGACCGTCGTGCCGACCGAGGCGTACTACCCGCTCGACACGACGCGCGAACAGGTCACCGAGGCGAACACGGTGGAGATGACGTCGAGCCAGGACGTCGCCGTCGCCGCGGCCATGGGCGAACTCGACATGCCCTACACCGTCGACCTCCTCGTGGACGACGTCACGCCCGGATCGCCGGCCGAGGGCAAGCTCAAGAAGGGCGACCGCCTCGTCTCCGTCAACGGGACCTCCCTCGAGGACGACGCGGCGGCGCCTGCGACGATGAGCTCGACCGTGCAGGACTCCGACACCGTCGACCTCGTCGTCGAGCGCGACGGCTCCGAGGTCGACCTCAGCCTCGACCCGGCGACCATCGACGGGCGCAAGGCCATCGGCATCATGATGCGGCAGCAGTTCGACTTCCCCGTCGACGTGTCCTTCAACGTCGAGGGGATCGGCGGACCCTCGGCCGGAACGATGTTCGCCCTGGCGATCGTCGACGAGCTCACCCCCGGCTCGATGACCGGCGGCAAGCACGTCGCCGGCACCGGCGAGATCGATCCCGCCGGCACCGTCGGCCCCATCGGCGGGGCCCGGCAGAAGGTCGCGGCCGCCACCGCGAAGGGCGCCACGTTCTTCCTCTCACCCGCCGAGAACTGCGCCGAGGTGATCGGGGCTGCCGATCAGTCGAAGATCACCGTCGCCCGCATCGACACCCTCGACGACGCCCGTTCCGCCGTCGAAAGCTATGCCACCGGAGACACGTCCCAGCTGAAGTCGTGCACGACCGGTGACACCACCAACGAGAAAGGTCAGCAGTGAGCACCACGTCCTCACCCTCCTCCGCGAAGATGCCCGGATCAGGATCACGGCGGTCGCCCCTGCTGCTGACACTGGTGTCGGTGGCGATCCTCCTCGTCGCCTTCATCGCGTTCACCCAGGTCTACACCGAGGTCCTGTGGTTCGGTCAGCTCGGGGCCTCCGAGGTCTTCCGCACGATGTGGTTCACCCGCGGCATCACGTTCGCCGCAGGCTTCCTCGTCATGGCCGTGCCGGTGTGGCTGAGCCTCCACCTGGCCTACCGCAATCGCCCCGTCTACGCCCCCACGACACCGCGGCAGGAGAACCTCGACCGCTACCGTGAGGCCATCGAACCCCTGCGTCGGGTTGCGACCCTGGCGATCCCCGCCGTCGTCGGCATCCTCGCCGGCATCACCGCCTCGGCGCAGTGGAACGTCGTCCTCGAATGGCTGAACTCGACGTCGTTCGGAGAGTCCGATCCGCAGTTCGGCATCGACAAGTCCTTCTACGTCTTCGTTCTGCCCGGCCTGCGCCTCATCGGCGATCAGCTCGGCATGGCCCTCGTCCTCTCGCTCATCGCCGCTCTCGTCGCCCACTACCTCTTCGGCGGCATCCGCCCCGGTGAGCAGCGGGGTGTCACCCTGACGAAGACCGCGCAGTGGCAGATCGGCATCACTGTCGCCCTGCTCGTCCTCGTCCAGGCGGGACGTCTGTGGCTGAGCCGCTACGACCGGCTGACCGCCACCGGCGGCATCGTGCCGGGTGCGACCTATGTCGACGACCGTGCCGCGCTGCCGGCGATGGCGATCGTCGCGATCGCCGCCGTGCTCGTCGCGCTCCTCTTCGTCTACACCGCGTGGAAGGGCAACTGGCGGATCTCGATCATCGCCACCCTCACCCTCCTCGTCCTCGGCGGCGTGTCGATCATCGCCTACCCGGCGCTCCTGCAGCAGTTCCAGGTCAACCCCTCGCAGCAGAGCCTCGAGTCCGAGTACATCCAGCGCAACATCGACGCCACCCGTGAGGCCTTCGACTTCAACGACATCGAGGTGACGCCGTACGAGCCGAGCACGAGCGGCGAGGCGGGCGCCCTGCGCGCCGACGCCGAGACCGCGGCGTCGATCCGTCTGCTCGACCCGAACCTCGTCTCGGACACCTTCCGCCAGCTGCAGCAGGTCAGGCCGTACTACTCGTTCCCCACGCAGCTCGACGTCGACCGGTACAACATCGACGGGCAGATGCGCGACACCGTCATCGCGGTGCGCGAGCTCAATCCGAGCTCGGTGAGCAACCAGAGCTGGTACAACCGGGCGATCGTCTACACCCACGGCTTCGGCGTCGTCGCCGCCAACGGCAACCAGCGCAACCCCGACGGCGAGCCGACGTTCATGGAGTCCGATATTCCGCCGCGCGGTGACTTCCCCGAATACGAGCCGCGGGTCTACTTCGGCGAGAGCTCGCCCGAGTACTCGATCGTCGGCGGCCCGGAGGGCTCGACCCCGCGCGAACTCGACTACCCCTCGGATGAGGACAGCGGTTCCGGACAGGTCAACAACACCTTCCAAGGTGACGGCGGACCGTCGGTGGGCAACCTCTTCAACCGCCTGGCCTACGCCCTGAAGTACCAGGACGAGCAGATCCTCCTCTCCGACGCGGTCAACTCCGATTCGCAGATCCTCTACGAACGCCATCCGCGGTCGCGTGTGGAGAAGCTCGCGCCGTTCCTCAAGATCGACGGGGATCCCTACCCGGCCGTCGTCGACGGGAAGATCAAGTGGATCCTCGACGGCTACACGACGGCCAAGGACTACCCGTACTCGACTCCGCAGCCGCTTCAGGAGGCGACCGAGGATTCGACGACCGCCTCGGCGCCGGGCACCGTGGCGACCCTGCCGGACGAAGAGGTCAACTACATCCGGAACTCCGTGAAGATCACCGTCGACGCCTACGACGGTTCGGTCGACATGTACCAGTGGGATGAGAACGATCCGGTCCTCAAGACATGGATGAAGATCTTCCCCGGCCTCATCAAGCCGGCCTCGGAGATGTCCGGTGATCTCATGAGCCATGTGCGGTACCCGGAGGACCTCTTCAAGGTCCAGCGCGAGCTGCTCACCCGGTACCACGTGACCTCGGCCAGCGAGTTCTACACCGGTCAGGACTTCTGGGCGCTGCCGACCGACCCGACCAAGCGGGCGAACAGCGGGCTGACCCAGCCGCCGTTCTACATGACCCTGCAGATGCCGGGCCAGGATGCGCCGTCGTTCTCGCTGACGAGCTCCTACATCCCCGCGCAGTCCTCCGAGGGGCAGTCGCGCAACAACCTCACCGGCTTCCTCTCCGCGGATGCGGATGCAGGGTCCACTGAGGGGGAGATCTCGGAGAGCTACGGCAAGCTCAGACTTCTGCAGCTGCCGCGCAACACGACTGTGCCCGGTCCCGGTCAGGCGCAGAACAACTTCAACACCGCACCCGATGTCCAGCGCAGCCTCAACCTGCTGCGTCAGGGTGAGTCGGAGGTGCAGAACGGCAATCTGCTCACGCTGCCCGTCGGCGGTGGTCTCCTCTACGTCCAGCCGGTCTACGTCCGGTCTGCCGGTGAGACGTCCTACCCGCTGCTCCAGCATGTGCTCGTCGCCTTCGGTGAGAACATCGGGTTCGCCCCGACCCTCGACGAGGCGCTCGACCAGGTGTTCGGCGGTGACTCCGGTGCCCAGGCCGGTGACGCCGGCACCGAGGGCGGGGGCGGGACGTCCGGCTCCTCCGGTGGCGACAGCGGCGGTCAGCCCGCGGACCAGGGTCTCAACGAAGCCCTGCAGGAAGCGCGCAAGGCGATGGAGGACTCCGACGCCGCTCTCAAGGCCGGGGACTTCCAGGCCTATGGTGAGGCTCAGGACCGCCTCAAGAAGGCGATCGACGATGCCATCGCCGCCGATCCCTCGCTCGCCGAGGACGGCGGGGCCACGGCACCGCCCGAGTCGCCGGCCCCCGATCAGGGAGGCAACTGACCCGAGCCCGCAACTCGGCTGACACAACAGCCCAGCTCGGCTGACACAACGGCCCCGTTCGGCTGACACGACGGCCCCGGAAGGAGACACCCTTCCGGGGCCGTCGTCGTCGGGACACCGCGTGCGGGACACCGCGTGCGGGACACCGTGTGCGGGGCACCGGCTGCGGGGCACCGGCTGCGGGGCACGCCTGCGGGGATCGTTACTGCGCGAGATACCCGTCGAGATCCTTGACGACCTGCTTGGCTCCGATCGGCCCGAGCCCGAGGAACCACACATCGTCATCGACGCGGTGGGCCTTTCCGTTCTTCACCGCCGGCAGGTTCGTCCACTGGCTCGTCTGCAGCGCCTCGGTCTCCCCGGTGGCGCCGGGCTCGCCGTAGCTCGAGTAGAAGATGACATCACCGTCGGCCTCATCGAGCTTCTCGGGGGAGATCTCGACAGCGAGATCATCGACGTCCTGGATCTCGGGACGCGCGAGGCCGGCATCGGCGAGGATGACGCCGATGAGAGAGGCGTTGCCGTAGAGGCGCAGCTTCCCGGGCATGAAGCGGACGAGGGAGACCGTCGGATCGCCGGTCACGGAGTCGCCCAGGGCCTTGACCTCACGACCGTACTCGTTGAGCTCGGCCGTCGCCTCCTCTTCGAGGCCGAGGGCGTCGCCGACGAGAAGGAAGTTCTCCTTCCAGGGGAACCCGGGGCGGATGGAGAAGACCGTCGGCGCGATCGCCTCGAGCTCGTCATAGAGCTTGTCGGCCCGCAGCTGGCTGCCGAGGATGAGGTCCGGTTCGAGGGAGGCGATCTTCTCGAGGTCGAGTTCGCTGATCGTTCCGACGGTCTCCACGCCCTTCGTCTCCTCGGCGAGGTAGGAGGGGACGGGCTGTGCGCCCTCAGTCGTCACCATGCCCACAGGGGTGATGCCGAGGGCGAGGACGTCATCGAGCTCTCCGGTGTCGAGGACGACGACGCGTTCGGGCCGCTTCCCGATCTCCGTGGTGCCGAGCGCATGGTCGACGGTGCGCGGGAATTCCCCGGGAGCGGCGTCGCTGCCGAGTGCTGCGGTCTTCTCATCGGCAGTGCCGAATTCCTTGCCGCCCGTGGCGACGTCGGTGTTGCCGGCGGAGTCGTCCGAGGAGTTTTCGGTCGCCGCGCAGCCGGAGGCGAGAAGGGTCAGAGTGAGCAGAGTGGCCGCAGCGGAGAGCGCGCGGGAATGCTTGGGAGTCTTCACCGGGTTAGTCTACCCTCACCTCGCCGGGGCGCTGCAGGCACGGGACTGTGCGGTGGCTCCGTGCCGGCTCTCGATCAAGCGGGAGAGCGGAACATGGGCCGTGCACGGCCTGCCATCCGCGCCTGTGCTTGACCGAGAGGCTCGAGCCGCAGGAGGGGGAGTGCCGTGAATGAGAAGAACCCCCAGTCAGTTGACCTGACTGGGGGTTCTGCCACTGTGGTGGCGGGGGGAGGATTTGAACCTCCGACCTCCGGGTTATGAGCCCGGCGAGCTACCGAACTGCTCCACCCCGCGGCGTGGTCTCAACATTACACGAGCGTAATTCCTGCGCAAAATTCTCGTCGCGTGACCTTTGCCACAAGGTAACCTTGGGTTCACTCGTCCGCCCCAGGGTGAGGGGAGTCCTGCGGGGTCGCAGACGCTGCGACGCGCAGGGCTTGCATGTAGTTGAAAACTGAACTATAGTCGTCCGCGTACTTCAAATTTCAACCATAAGGAGAAGCAGAGATCATGACCGCACTTCCCAAGGGACTCACCGCCGGCACCTGGAACATCGATCCGAACCACTCCGAGTTCACCTTCACTGCCCGCCACGCCGGCGTGTCGAAGGTCCGCGGCAACTTCGAGGACATCTCCGGCACCGTTGAGGTCGGCGACACCCTCGAGGACAGCTCGGTGACCGCCGAGGCCGTCGTCGAGTCGATCAACACGAGGAACTCGCAGCGCGATCAGCACCTGAAGACGAGCGATTTCTTCGCCGCTGACGAGCACCCGAAGCTCATCTTCAAGTCGACCGGCGTCAAGGCCGAGTCGGGTGAGGACTTCGAGCTCGAAGGCGAACTGACGATGCGCGGCGTGACGAAGCAGGTCGCGTTCGACAGCGAGTTCCACGGTGTCGCCACCGACCCGATGGGCAACGAGGTGGCCGGTCTCACGGCGTCGGCGACCGTCGACCGCAAGGAGTTCGGCATGGAGTTCTCGGCCGTCCTCGGCGGCGGCGAGCTCCTCGTCTCCGACAAGATCAAGATCGTCCTCGACCTCGAGCTGACGAAGGCCTGATCGCTGCCTGCGACAGTGCCGACCGAAAGACGAAGGCGGACCGCCCAGGCGGTCCGCCTTCGTCGTGTCTCAGAAGTCCCTGAGGGGACAGCCACGGCAGAGCTCCCTGCCGCGCCACAGCGGTGCCCTCGGCGTCAGCGGCCGCGCAGCAGGGTCGGATCGGCCCGGAGCGCCTCGGCCAGGGCGCCGAACCGCCGGGCACCCTCGTCGACATCGGTCGGGGACTTGCAGAACGAATATCGGATCGCACTGCGGTACGTCTGTGCCGCGGTCGATCCCGGCCGACAGAGAGCCGGCACGGGAATGCCGACGACCCCGTGCTCCCGTGCGAGCAGATCATTGAGGGCGAACGCATCGAGCTCGGTGAGCGCGGCGAAGTCGACGACCGTGAAGTAACCGGCAGTCGGAGTCGACACCGCGGCGCCCGGCACGTTCGCACACGCGGGAACGAGCACCTCGGCGCGGGCCCGCAGCGATGCCCGATTCACAGCTGTGAACCCGCTGCCGGACTCGAGGACACGAGCGAGGCCGATCTGCATCGGCCCGCCCCCGGTGAACGTGAGGAACTGCTTGACCGCCTGGATCGCCTCCCGCACCGGCTTCTCAGCGATGACCCAGCCGATCTTCCACCCGGTGATGTTCCAGCTCTTGCCCGCCGAGGAGACGGTGACGACGCGGGCCGGATCGCTCACCGCCACGGCCGGGGGAACATGGTCGTCACCGGCGAGGATGAGCTCTTCGTAGACCTCATCGGTGAGGATCCACGCATCCGCGGCCGCCGCGGCGTCGCCGATGCGCGCGAGGTCAGCGGCGGAGAAGACGAAGCCGGTCGGGTTGTGCGGAGTGTTGACGATGACGAGGGAGACGGACGCCATGACGCGGTCGAACTCCTCCCAATCCGGGTGGAATCCGCCGTTCCCATCAGGCAGGATGGGCACCGTCGAGAGCTCGCCGCCGGCCGCGGCGACGGCCGCGGGATACCCGTCGTAGAACGGTTCGAACGTCACGACACGGGCCCCGCGGGGGAGGAGGGCGAGGACTGCCGCCGTCAGCCCCTCGGTGGCTCCGCAGGTGATGAGCACATCGTCGGGGTCGACCGACTGGCCGAAGTCCCGGGCCCGCTGCGCGGCGACGGCCTCCCGCAGAACCGGGTAGCCCTGACCGGGAGCGTACTGGTTGAATCCCTCGTCCATCGCCGCAGCCGTGGCGGCGAGGAGCTCCCCGGGAGCGTCGGTGCCCGGCGCGCCCTGGCCGAGGTTGACCGCGCCGGTGGCTGCCGCAAGCGCCGTCATCTGGCCGTAGATCGTCTCGGCGATCGCGCCGTCGCTGCCGATGAGGCCTGCGGCTGCGGCCATCTCCCGCCACAGCGGCGCACGGTCGAGGCTCGGTCTGGTCTGATCCCGGTCCATGTCAGAATCCCTCCGGGGCCACGCGCCCGAGGGCATCGAGGACGGTCTCGTGCAGGAGGCCGTTGGTCGCGACCGCATTGCCGCCGAACGGTCCCGGCACGCCGGTCGTGCTCGTGAAGGTGCCGCCGGCTTCGGTGACGATCGGGACGAGCGCCCCCATGTCGTAGAGCGCGAGCTCCGGTTCGCACGCGATGTCGACCGCGCCCTCGGCGACGAGCATATAGGAGAGGAAGTCCCCGTATCCGCGGGTGCGCCACAGCCGGTCGGTCAGTGCGATGAATTCCTCGCGGACACCGAGGTCGCGCCACCCGCCCAGCGACGCGAAGGAGAGGGAGGCATCGGCGAGGTCGCCGACCTCGGAGACCGTGATGCGGCGGGCCGGGCCCCCGATCGCCGAGGCGAAGGCCCCTGCACCGGCACCTGCCCACCACCGCCTGCCGAGGGCGGGAGCCGAGACGACGCCGACGAGCGGAGTCTCACCGTCGTAGAGGGAGATGAGGGTCGCCCACACGGGCACGCCGCGCACGTAGTTCTTCGTGCCGTCGATGGGATCGATGATCCAGCGCCGTGAGGAGGTCCCGTGCGACCCGAACTCCTCACCGAGCACGCTGTCCTCGGGCCGGGTCAGGCGCAGGCGGTCGACGATCGCCTCTTCGACGGCCCGATCGCATTCGGTGACGGGGGTGAGGTCCGGTTTCGTCTCGACCGTGAAGTCGGCGGCGACGAAGCGGGAGAGGCTCAGGGAGTCGGCGAGGTCGGCGAGGTCGAGTGCGAGGTCGAGGTCGTTCATCCCTCCACTCTAGCCAGCGTTGGAC
>NZ_SCMW01000031.1:0-40495 GCF_005502845.1 Brevibacterium sp. 2SA
CCAACTGGACCGCGTCGGCTTTGAACTCCGGCGTGAACGTCCTGCGATTCGTAGACATGATTCCCTGTCGTGCCTTCCTGGTAACGACTGTCTACGAGAAGTGTCACACCCCAGAGAATCTTGTCGAGCCGGTGCCCGGACCAGCGGTCATCGTCTGTGACGACAACCGGCAGTTCTCCAAACCCAATCGCTTTCAACGCTGGCACGGCACCTGGTGTCTCCTTGACATTGATCTCGGTGATGGCCACTCCTCGGCGCTCGAACTCGCCTTTAGTTCGAGTGCACTTGTTGCATTCATCGCTGGTGTACACGGTTGGATGACTTGTCATGGTATGTCCCCTTTGTTTGATTGCTGATTCGGATTCGGTGGGCTGCCCGCTCACAAGGCATCCGTGATACGCATCAGCCGGCGCCGGCGGCGCAGCCTCACCACCGCATTGAGAATGAGCAACCCGACGACGAGGAGAACAACTGCCCCTCCGATGATGATTCGTGCCCAGTCAAGGCCGATATCGTCTCCGAACAAGGGCACAACGACGCCCTCTGCCGCGAGAATGTGGAAGTCGACGAGTGCCTGACGAAACGCCGGCACGGCGACGCCAAGCACGATGGACCCGATGCCACCGCAGGCGAGCAACAGAATGGTGATGATCTGCTCTTCTTCTTTGCTCCAGTTCATGATTGGTCCTTTCCTGTGTTGACAGAGACTTCGATCCCGACCTCCGGCCCAAACCGCGGGAGGGATTCCAGGTAGTACGCCAATGGGTGTTGGGCTATCTCGGCAGCGCAGGACTCGGAGATCTCAATCGATATCGTGTCGTCGACGTCGACCTGGCCTTCGTGCCTGAGCTCCATGAGAAGCCAGGCATCGATGACCCGCTCCAACTCAGCGCTGATGGTATGTCCCCCTGTGCTCATCAGACGGTCCTCACTGTTCGTCCAGGAGGCCAGTAGCCTCAGTTTCGGAGTTGTCTGGTTTCCTCACGGGCAGCACTTCGCTCGCGTCGATTGCGAGCATCTCGGATTCGTCATCGTCGGTGCGGTAGTCGATGCACCACAGATCCTCTTCTCCTGGATCTTCGATCGAGCCCTCGACAGCAACCCACTGTCCGTCCACCCTGACAAGATCACCGGCTTCGACTTCACAAGCCTGGAGGTCCTCTGTTGGCATATATCCGTCCTCGGAATCCGCGACTCGCTTGTCCTCGATCACAGCGTTGACGACCGTCTTGGTCGACACCGCGCGAGGCTTCATCGCTTCTTCCACGGAGATCTCGACGAGCTCTGCAGCCAGAACTTCCTGCCATTCGCTGTAGTCATCTCCATCGAATGGCTCGTCGGCGATGTCGATCCTCAATGGCGGGTGCACAGCCTCCGGCGGTCGCAGACTCTCCAGGATTGCCATATCGGCCTCGTTGCCCGATTTCTTAGCTCTCCGAGGGTCCGGGGTCCAATACACTTGGACCTCCCCCGGTGCACCGTCGACGGTCACCGCGGTGGCTCGGCCCTTGACTCCCTTCGGCAGCGCGATCCCTGTCGATGGAGAGTTCCACATCATCTGTGCACCTTGTGGCGAGAGGCTGCCCAATGCTGCTCTGGCCGGGAAGTTGTCTCGCATCTCGCCGCCGAGGAAGTCAGCATCGGGGCGCTGGGTGCCCATGAGTAGATGAATGCGCGCGGTGCGTCCCTTACGGGCAAGGCTGCCGATCCACTCGAACACGGGGCATTTGGTCGGCATCCCCTTTTCCTTGACTGACTGGTACCAGCCGGTCACCATGGCGACGAAGTCACGGTACTCGTCGAGGCACACGATGAGAGGTTCGAAGTCGTCCTCGTCAGCTTCGCCGGCTTCGATGAGGGAGTAGCGATACTCCATCAGTTCCCACGCCTTATAGATCATCGCGACCTGCTCCGAAACTTGCGTGGCCACGATCTGAATATTGGGCCAGCCGCGCAGACCCAGGAACTCGACTCTCTTAGGGTCAGAGACCCAGATCTTCCAACCGCGCGCTGCCGCTTCGATGAGGATCCCGATGATGAGCACGGTCTTGCCTGTGCCCGTCCGGCCGACCACGATCATGTGCGGTCCGGCTGCTTTGAGATCCCACGCCACGATGCGGCCGTCTTCGTCTTCGGCGTAGGGCAGGATCGTATCTTCAACCTGGCCAAATGTGTCTGGGCGAGGGTGCGGGATCGACAGCGGCATTGTCGGGCGGAGCTCGAACTGGACGGTGTCATCGGTGAGGTTCCAATCCGGGCGCCACCGTCCCGGCAGGAGAGCGTTCACTGTCATTTCGATATCACGACGTACTGAAGCCTTTGCCCACTTTCGGTCGGTGTCATATTCGACAGAGAGCTGTGTCGGCAACGGCTCGTCATCCCCGTTGAGGGCCACCGATACTGCTGCCGAATCTCCGAAGACCTGTTTGGCCAATGCAGTGGTTTTGGTTTTGAAGACCGGGTCTGGTTCGGGTTCCTCAACCGGGGCCGCGAACCCGAGAGCGAGCACGCATGCTCGAGAGTCATACCGGGTGATGTCGTAGTCCATTCCGGAGCGTTGAGACACCTTGTCTGCCACCGCCATACGCCAGTCGATGCTCTCTTCGTCCAAGCGAGCTTCGAACCGAATCCGGATGTCGGCGGGCGCCCCGATGAATCGATCGAGCGGTCGTTTGAAGTCTCCGGGTACCCAAGAACGGAATTGGTAGTCCCGTCGTGATGGCCTCTTAGTGTCGGAGATCAGCACGGCCAGTGATTCGATGATGCGATCTGCGAGCTCGTCTCTGCGTTGCTTGCGCCACCCGAAGATCGACACGAGTCCGGCAGCCACAAACCCCAGAATCAGGATGGCTACCAAACTCCAGAGCGGCCACCCTCGGATCATGGCGGCGATCGCGCAAGCGACTGCCGCTCCCCCGGCGAGGACCATACCGTATGGCCACATCACCGTTCGCGGCGTCAGACCGACCGAAGATCCTTCGCTGAATCCGAGATCCTCCAATCCGCGTCTCTTCCATGGCTCGAATGGGTTCTGTTTCATGCCATCTCCTCGAGTTGCTCTTTACCGATATAGGCCACTTCGAGGAACCGGATCTGACATCTGCCAACACGATTTTTTGGTATGTCCCCTTGCATGGTGACGTCTGGTGAACTCTTGTGATGTCAGGACGATATCCGGCCGCACACTTGACACCACCTGCTAGACTCGATTTTGACTCGGTCAAACGGAGCTTGCTCCGGGGGGCAGAGGCCAAAATTAGATCTACCAGATGTGTAAGTATTTCCCTCCCCTTCATCCCCAGACATCACCAGGCTTCTCCCTGGCGAAGCATGACGATTCAAAGCACTTTCGCACGAGAGCACAGAGAGGGCCGGCACCTCCGATGACTGGGTGCCGGCCCTCTCTGTGCGTCTGCCAGATGGACTGCTACACGGGTTCGATCTCCTCGGCCAACCACCGCTCATTGTGGTGCCGCAATCGCACCTTCATCGTGAAGGTGTCATAGGTGATGGTCACCCACACGGCGTCTGCAGTGGAGGCCTGTTCGTCGAGCTCCACGCTTTGGTATGTCCCCTGTGGAACGTTGCGGATGTCGACCGACTCATATGATTCAGCGAGACGATCGGTCATCATCTCGCTCATGGTGTCGGTCCACTCTTCTTGTCCCCCGCTCGTGTCGACGAACGCAATCGCCAGCTGCTCGGCTGCCTGCTTCCAGGTCTTGAACCATGGCTCGTCGACGGGAAGGTCGCCCGGGCCCGATTCCGGTTCTCCGCTCTCACCCTGCTCCTCTGTCAGCCGGTCAATCTCATCCGGATCAAGCTCGGGCTCCTCGGACGGAGTCGCAGTCGCCGAAGGAGCCTCTTCTACTTCCTGAGCGGCTCGAGTCTCGTCTCGATTGCGTATCCCGTTGAAGATGAGAACCCCGACGAGCACGACGAAGACTCCCAATGCTGTCCACTGTTTCCAGGACCATGGTTTCACTGTCATCACTTCCTATCGCTGGCCATGAGTGTCTGGCTGCTCACTTCGGGTAGCCCCAGTACTCCCAGTGCCAGGGCTCAGGCAGGGACCCGCCCGGCTCGGCCCAATCCGGATGCTTCCATCCATATTTCGTGGCGTTGTCTTTCATCCAGTTGTATTCCTTCGAACCAAAATTGTTGATGCCGGTGCCCAAGTCCACGGCCATTGCCCACCCGTGATTTGAGGTGCCTGGAGTCGCTGCCCACTTCCCTTTGCGCTTCTTCAGCTCCACCTGTTCGGCGTAGGTCCGATAGGAGTCGGTGACGCCGATGTTGTATCCGAACTTGGCTTTGAACGCAGCATTGAGTTTGTTGAAGTCAGCGGCCGCATCGGGTCGTAGATACTCGCCTTTCGCCCATGGGATCTCGTCGAGTTCCTCGAGCGGGATTGTGCCGTTGTCATAGCCTCCCCATTTGCCGGGTTTGGTCTTCCCGTCGCGGTCGTCCCAGTCACCGGACCCTCCACCGCCACCGTCGTCGCACTCCACCGTGGTGCCTCCGACCAAGGCACGAGCTACGCTTTCGTGTTTGTCATAGGCATCGGGGAACGCAGATCGCTGCACCTTCTGGGCAGCAGTGCCTGGCTTCATCTCTTCCCACCCATCGATGTTGGTCAGGCCTGGGATGTGATAGCCCTCGGGTCCGGCGGCCGCGGACTTCTCAGCTTCGCTCAACCCCTCCAGAGTGATGTCGACACCTTTGTAGAAGATCTTCGCTGCGTAGTCGATGTCGGTGACCTGTTCGAGTGTGCCGTACCAGCCTGGCTTCTGACGCTGTTGGAAGACCCCTGCATCGCCGTCCCCGTTGGGCTGGTCAATCCCCGGAGCCGCGCCCAGCTGAGATTCCTGCATCGCCACCATGATTGCCACGACCGCGGCCTCCTCGGGCATCTTCTCCTCCTCGGCAACCACGATGATCGCTTCGGCGTTCTTGCGCATCGGCGCGGTGACGTCTTTGACTACGTCATCGCCCTCGACCACCGCGGAGCAATCACCGCCACCCGAGTCTTCGCCGGAGCCAGCCATCAGCGGCACAAACATGATCAGACCGCCAGTTCCGACGATGACGACGATGGCGAAGATTGACCCGGCAATGGTCCACAGCAACTTGGCCATCGCTTACACCGAAGCCATAGCCTTGCCCTTGCTGGCGCTCGGGCTCACTGGAGGTGTGGACTTCTTCGCGTTCGCTGCATCCGCGATCATCTTCTGCAGCTCCTTGTCCATCGCATCCATCTGCTTCGGCTTGCCGCCGGGCAAATTGTGGTTGCGGGGGTTGACCACTGATGGGCCGGCCCTCCTGCTCGAGGATCCGTGGGGCCAGGAGTCTCCCTTGGACTGCTTCAGGCGCTGGTTCACACGATCTGCGGCGCCAATCGTCGTGGTGCCGATGGTGACGGCCTTGCCCACTGCCGCAGTCGGTGGAATGTAGGTCATGACCTGGCCGGCAACCTCCGCACCCTTGAGAACACCGCGAGCGACCTTCGCTCCTGCCTTGGTCTTCGGCTTCTCCTCGACCTTGGGCTGAGAGCTGGGCTGCGGTGTCGACGTGAGCTCGGTCGGCTGTGGAGACGGAATCACCTGCTTTTCCGCAGCTCCCGCTGTTGGCGTCACCGGGGAGTTGGACGGATTACTGGGCACAGAAGGCGTCGGCGCGGGAGGTGCGCTGGGCCCTGACCGCCCTCCACTGGGAGCGACCGGGGTCTTGCCGGCAGGTGCCGAAACCGGACGGGGCGCGGTGGTTGGTGCCGACGATCCCGAACCGGAGCCCTTGAACTTGGCCATCAGGCTCGCTGCACCTTTGACCGCCTCGACCGCGGCCATGGCCTTGAACGGGCTGGCCTGGACCGGTGCCGGCATCGCACCTCCGCCTGTCATCTGGTTGAGCGCATCGCCGAGACGATTTCCTTGCTTCTTCAACTTCCTGCGCATCACGAACGCGATGATCAACCCGAAGATGAGCAAAACGTTCACCATGATCTGCCTGATCACGTAGACCTGGGTCGGGATCGTTTCGAGGAAGTCTCGGGTCAGATTGATGTAGACGGCGATGAAGACGAGGAAGAGCACCACGTAGAGGCATTCGAGGCCTGCGTGCGAGATGTTGCGCCATGCGAGGCCGCGGATCCCGCCTGAGATCACTCCGCCGGGAGCTGTGAACATGAATTTGATGGCTTCCCACATCGCCATGATCGCCGACCAAACGAGCAGTGCCAGGAGTCCCCCAAGGAAGAAGTTGAGCACACTGTTGCTCAGCAGCACCATCACAGCGAGGCCGGCGGACAGCATCGACGTGTTATCGGCCCATTCCTTCAGCGGCTTGTGGCAGTCGCCCATTGCTCCACGAGGATCAGCACCGTCCTTGATGCCCATCTTCGCTTTATCCCCCTGGACTGCTTCGGTGTAGGTCTCCTCGCAGTCCGTCCCGTCGACGATCTGACCGAATGAGAGCACCTGGTGTGGTTGGCGAACGAAGATGTCGATCAGCGGGGCGATGATGGCGTTGTCGACGTTGAGGTCACTGTCGCCGGTGGCTGCCTCCGGGTCGACCAGGACCACAGCGGCCTCGGATCCGTACTTCTGGGCATTCATCAGAGCCCCGTCATCGCCTGTCAACAACGAGACCGGGTTGGAGAGGACTCCTGTGGCCAGACCTGCGACGATCATCGCGATGAAGATCTGGCCCAGGGCGCGGACGGAAGCACCTTTCAGCGCCATGACGCCGGCGATCAGTCCGGCGATCACACCGAACAGACCGACCCAACCGATCGAGCCGATGAACTTCTCCAGAGCGTCAGCCACGTCTTGAATCGGTGGTGTGATCCAGTCCAGCCACTCCATGTTGAAGATCGTCTTGGCGAAGTAGAGCAGCAGGCTGATGATGTAGCAGTAGCAGACCCAGAGCAGGTTGGTGATGGTGAAGGCTAAGAACCCGGTCCAGTTGGTCATCCCTCCCTCGTCGATGTCGAGGTCGAGGAACCAGCCCATCTTCACTCCGTGGGAGTCTTCCATGTTGAAGCCGGGAAGGAACGCTGCGGGAGAACGGGAGTCGACGAGCCCATCTGCCACGGCTGGGCCGGCCGTCCAGAGGAGTATCTGAAGCAGACCGATGCCGAGGAGGATTCTGCCCTTCCGCGTGGTCCGCAGCCACCTGCTGAATCTTGAGAGCGTGCTGCGGACTTTTCGGAGCTGGCGCAGCTTGTAGCTGATTGCATTCATGATCACACCTCCGCGAGCATCTCTTGCTGCTCCCGCAGAGCGGCTTCGCCAGGGGAGGCTTTTGCCGCGATGTGCCGGATTTTTCGGGCTGGTGGGAGCACTTGGATTCGACCGGGACGGCCTCGAGAATCGCGCATGAATCCTTCACCACGGCGGTTTTCGTCGACTCCGTCTTCACCGTTTTCCAGCACGGTGACTGGCGAGGTATCCTCTGTCAGCTCTTTGACGAAGTCCTCGAAGGTGTCGTCCGTTTCGTTGAAGCCCAACCACTTGAGGGATTTCCTCGCCAGATTGTCGTCGCGATGGCGCATCACAATCCGTGTGGGTATCAGCCCACGCAGGGTGTCGGAGCCGAAGTCGGCCTCAGGATCATGTGAACCGAGAAGAACGCTCGCGAGAGCCTTGCGCCCCTCACGGATGAACGTCATGATCTCGGCCTCACCCTCAGGCGAGCCTGTCACGTGATGTGTCTCGTCGACTCCAAAGATTGCCAGTCTGCTGCGATCGGCGAAGCAGTACTGCCGTCCCAGCGCAGCCAGCAGGGCGTAGACCGCGCGGCCGAAGATCTTGTCCAGCCGCATCTGTTTGAACAGGTGCGGGCTCTGGAGCTCGTCCTTGGTCGGCAAGTTCACGCCGCGGGTGGCCGCGACGACGGCACGCGCTCTGATGTCCAACGGTGGGAGCGAGTCATCAAACATGGCCCGGGCGAACTTCTTCTGAGCGAAGTTGCGCAGCTTCCTGCCGATGGCCTTCGCGTTCTCGACTTCGCACGCATCGCTGAGCATGTGCTCGAGAAGCGTCGTCGTGGAGTCGATCCCGAACTCGGTAAGGTATTCCGGGTCGAGGAGTTCGGACAAGGCTGTGCCGTCCGTCGATCGTAGGTCCAGGCTCAGCAGGGGCGCGAGGAAGGACTGGAGCGCCTCTCCCCCTTCTTCTTGACCCAGGATCCGCAACGGGTCGATCGATCGTTCCGGTTCCTTGAAGTCGACGATTTCGGACCCGACTACCGACTTGAGATAGATCGCCCATTCCGCCGAGTCTGAGTGGTCGATCATGAAGGCCGAGCCGCCGCGGTCGACGACGCCTCCCACGATCTTCTTCATGCAGAATGATTTGCCGGCGCCGAGCTCGCCAGCGATACCGATCGAGGCTGACACTTCGAGAGTGGTCGAAGCACCCTCCAGGTCGAGGATGACGATGTTGTTGCGCCCGCCGCTGCGGTTGAGGGCGAAGCACATCCCAATATCGTCTCCGAGCGCGTTCATGGCCATCGGGACGCTGCTGGCAGCATTTCGGGAGGTCGTCAGCTGTGCGTAGTCACGGACGAGCCGAGATCTGACGGAGCCTGGCTGCATCGCGTCCCACAGCTCTTCTTGGCCGCCGATGGGCATATGTAGCTTGTACTCGAAGACATTCTTGAACCACTGCGACAAGGCCTTGGCGTTGGCTTTGCTGCTGGCGACGTCGGGACCAGATACAGCGAAGATTGAGGTCACCTCGACCTCGACTTCGTTTTCAGTCGAGTCGAGCTCAGCCACATATGCTCGTTGCTCGGCCATCGAGCGATCGAGGTCGGTCCGGCCGAGAGCTGCCTGGTCGCCTTCCCGCTGGTCGGCCTGCTCGAAGACCTTCTTCGATGCCGAACGGTTCTTCCGTGCCGCGTTCTCCTTGCTTGAGATCTTCCAGCGGTCGACGAAATCGACCTCGAGGCCCGTTTCATCCAGCCTGTTCAGATACTCAGATCCAGGAAATTCGACGCCTCCAGCGGGAACCCCTGACAAGGCCAGCAGCGTCTGGTAGGAGGACTCGTCTGAACCGGGTTGGGTAACTTTCAGTACTGGCCGGGTCTTCGCAATGTGCACCGTCCGAGCGGTCTCGTCTGACTGAGCTCCTTCATCGATCACAGGAGTCGGAATCACCGACCCCTGCTGTGCGTGGAGGATGGTCTCCTCGTCCGTTCTCTCGTTGATCCCCATCCGCGACCCGGGTACCGCGAAGTCAACCGACAGACCCCGGGACTGAGAGTGGTGGGCGATCCAGACATAGTCCGAGACCGTGGCACGGCGGGGATGGAATGCTTTCGGGAGGAAGTCCTCGATTTCCCGCATCTGCCCCATGCGGAATGCGATGTCCTCCTGCGGCGGCAGGCCAGAACCGAGATCTGCGGCTCGCGTAGCTTGCCTCACTCCCGCCTTGAGCGGTTCGGTGATCATCTTCAACCCGGGGTTGGACAGGGGCACGGCCATCCAGAAGGCTCGTGATCCCATTGGGACGTCCTCGAGCACATCCCAGGTGGCCTCGACCTCCGCTGCCCATTCCGGAGCTTCGTTCAGATCGATGCCTTCAATCATCCGGCGCACAACCCCCGCGGGCCCTTCTGCTGTAGTCAGCCCGAGGAGCAGAACTTCACCGCGCAGCTGCTGCATCATGACTTTGTGCAGATCCCTGACGGTCTTTCGGTCGCGTTTGCTCCTCAGGCCGTAGGCAACGCCCCGCATGCGCCACATGGCCCAGACAGAGCCGTTGTGAGTCCAGAGCAGATTTCCTTGGAGATGAGCGTAGGTGTCGTAGAGGGTTGAGGTGCCGGTAAACATGTCAGCTCACTTTCTGTGATTGGGCGATAAGCCTCTCGAGACCCGTCCGTGGGAGCTCTGTCACGGACTGCGGTTCAGGTGATACAGGCTCGTCCTGTGTTGTGGGTTCCGGGTCTGGTTCGACTGCTGCGTCTACCTCCGCAGGGGCTTCGGTGATGGGGTCCTTCTCAGCTAGTGCTTCGGCCTCGAGGAAGAGAGGCTGCGCGGAGATCGCAACGTTCGCTCGGTGAGGTCGACGTAGCCGCGGCGCTTTCCCGTGGTATGTCCCCGTCCGCGGTGACTGCAGAGCGTTAACGAAGCTCGACACCAAGGCGGTCGGATTGCGTGCGTCGAGAGGGATTTGGCCGGCCAGCAGTGCCGCAGACATTGCTATGACTGCTGCAACCACCAGATCGGCAAGGATCGCTCCCGTCGACCACATACCGTGGAAGAGATACAGCCCGGCGCCGGTGACGAGGAGCGCGATGAGCTGGTAGACGGTATAGGGTCCGCCCCAGATCTTCGACCCGTCGGGCATCTTTCCGATGAGCATCGGAATTCGACGAGCTTGACTGAAGAACTTCGCAACCTCGGGTGTCTGCTGGCGGTCCGTGGTGCTCATCCCACATCAACCACCGTTGGCAGATCCCCAGCGGCATCGATCGTCAGCACCGCTTCCGAGGGGGTGCCCATGACCTGTTCCTCGACCTTGTCCTTGCCGAAGTCGATGTTGGTGCCGCCCCAGTAGATCAACACGCCCACGACGAAGCCTGTCAGGGCACTGAGCACGGTGCGGCCTGAGAACGCAATGACCACTGCAATGATCGAAGCAATGAGCAGCAGGACCCCGTTGAAGGCTTCTGTGAACTGTGACGTTTGATCATTGATCCAGCCAGTGACTCCACCGCTTGCTACAACGGTTGGTGCCGTATATGCGAGGTTCGCGATATCGGTGTACATAGTGGTTCATCCCTTTCAATTGGTGGGGGTGGGTTCCGGCGACCCTGTCTGGGTCGACGGGGGCTCTGAGGGTGAGGCGTCAGCCTCATCGGGTGATTCCGTAGCGGGCGGCTGAGTCAGTGCTTTGACTTCCCAGCGGCCGTCTCGGCTGAGGATGCTCATCGAGTACTGCAGCGGGATGCTTTCCCCGGCAGCGGTCTTGCCCACGGCGGTGACCAGGATGTCGTTGGCATCACCTGCGGTCGGTTCGTCGACCTCCACGGCAGTGGCTTGCACCTTGGAGACGGTCACCGAGGTGAACGCGGCTGGGTCGACCGGAGCGATGTCACTGCCTGGGGTTGTCAGTCGGGACACGTCTCCGTTGCCGGCCAAGAGTGCGTTGAGGAATTCCCCGCTCATCACTGCGATGGCGCCCGTGGCGTTGAGGTCCTCACCGTAGGCAAGTGCTGTGCCGGGTGCTGGGGATGGAAGGGACACCATCGACGGCGCCCGTTGCGCAATCGCCTCACCACTGGACTCGACGCGGACGGGAATTTCGAAGTGGCGTGTGGTCCATGTGACTTTGTCGTCTTGGCCCTTGGCCTTCTCGGTGGACTTTGTGTCGACGGCGACGACGACCGACCACAGACCGGAGTCGCTTTTCGTGGCGCTGACGACAGACGGACGAGCAATTTCCATCGCCTTGGTCTCAAAACCTCGAGTCGAGGCATCCGCGAAGTACTGTCCAAGTGAGTCGGAGTCTGCGCGGGTGGCGGTCAGCCACTTGGAGACCACCATGACACCGAAGGCGCCAGCGCGGTCGTGCTCAGTCAGTGCAGCGGCATCAGTTCCCGCTTCTACCGCCGGAGGAGGCGGGGCCGGCTCGTCTTGAAGAACCTGAACGAGGGCGACTGGCCCGCAAGCGATGGCTGCAATGACTGTGTACCCAACTGCTTTGCGGATCCACGCATTGTGTTGGGTGGAGACCATCACCCGGCCAGCCGGTGATTCCTCTTCATCGCTCTCAGCGGCCTTCTTCGCGAAGAACCGCGGGAACTGCAACGGCTGCTTTCGGGAGCGCCGCGGTCGACGCTGTTCCTCCCCGGCCTCAACACCATCAGCATCATCGACCGTGTCCCCGGTCGTTTTCGTCTTAGTCAGCAGTCCGAGCATGATGTTCCCTCCTCGTTGTGCAGCACAGTGGAGGCGGGCCCGGAAGGAGCCACATCACCTTGAGTCCCGCCTCCACTGGCTGGTCTTGTGCAGGAGACCTCGTCGATCCTGCTGGTCTTGGTCACTGCTGGGATCCCTTCCGCGGCCAGAATGCGATGAGCCGCTTCTCGAGCGCACGGGAGATCCTCTTGCAGAAAGTTCGACAGAGCGTCCTGACACGCGAAGGACCAGGGGCGCTCCACAACCGCCTGAGCGAGTTCCTTGAGCCTCTGCTCTGCGGTCACGGTGAGCGCCATATCCGGGATATTCGCGGATGTCATCAGTCCTCCTCTGGCGGGCCTTTACCGATATAAGCCCTCAGAATTGGCCAGATCTGACACCAGTGGCAGAACTTTCTCCAGAATTTTTTCCTCAGATTGCAGCCCCTCTGACCAGGAACGATGCCGGTAAGCGAGAGCGGGCCGCGCGGTATGTCCCTTGAACACTTCGCGACAATCGAGAATCCAGCCGAGAGCGGCTGAGGAGCGTGGGTGGCACCACATCACGTACAAGGAGCCACCCATGTCACGCACGATCTCCACCACCCCGCACTCTCTGCGCCAACTCACTGAAGAGTGGAATGAACGGCGCTACTCCGACGCAGCTCGACACCGTTTCGACGAATGGACCGCTCAGTACCCGGCGCTGCGGGGCTTCGAGCTCGCAGAGATCCCCTTCCGGATCTCGACACTCCCCCGCAACGAAGCCGACGCCATCCTCCACAGCCTCATCTCACTCGCCCAGGCGGGGCATTCCCTTGCCGGCCGTTGCATCCTGACCGCCTTCGCCCCGCGCATCATCCGCCTGGTCGACCACCCCTCGGTGAAGGCCCAGTACACCGATCGCAACGACATGTACGCGCATGTCATCGCAGCCACCTGGGAGACGATCGGCACTTACAATCTCGCCCTCTCCACCAAGGTCGTCGCGAACTTCGCGATGGGAATGCTCAAGCACGCGGTCCCCTACACCGTCGGCAAGGTCGCCAGGCACGAAACGTGCTGCCTCTCCCCCGACGAAATCCACACCTACAGAGCCTTTGAGGACTCCCCGCACGCCGATTCGCGCTCCGCTGCCTCACAGGTCGACGTCATCCTCGCCTGGGCTGAGGAGAAGGACGTCCTCACCCCAGCGAACATTGAGCTTGTCCGGGCCTACTACCTCACCCACACTGGCCATGAAGCTCGCATCGAACTCGCGGCTCGCCTCGGAATCAGTCGTGATGCCCTGTACCAGCGGGTTCACCGGCTGCTCTCCCGCCTCCAGTCCGCCCTCGCCAACCACATCAAGCAGGACAACATCTCCTGACACCTGCCCGCATGTGGCCGCCTCCTGCGTACTCTGGCGGTCTCTGGCTATGCCCACCGACCTCTTGCTTGCACTGGCCACCTCCGGCCGCGCCGAGCGATATCTTGTTATATCTTGCTTACCCTGGCGATCTCGCAATATATCTGGCTATGCATGGTCACGTCGGCCGTTACATGGTTGTCCTGCCAGACGTCTGGTATGTCCCTCAGTTCTCTGGCAAGGCCCCCATACGTCTGCATGCATAGCCCTTGGTTTGGCTTACACGCCATGTTTCTGGTGATGCTTTCAATCATCACCAACATGTATTAATATATGTGGTGATATACACCCACATCACCGCAAAACAGCCTTAGATCCTGGGAGGACACCAATGCTCACCGCGGCACAGACCAACGCACTCAGGCGCGTCGTCACGATCATGAATCAGAAGGGGGGAGTGGGTAAGACCTCCACATCGACGAATACCGCCGGCGCTCTTGCCTCGAACGGCTTCAAGGTCTGCCTCATCGATCTCGACTCCCAGGGCAGCGTCGGAGCTGACCTTGGCTTCAAATCAGCCGGACTCGGCGATAACGGCGCAACCCTCTACAAGGCAGTTTCGTTCGGTGAAGAACTGCAGCCATTGAAGAACGTTCGACCGAACCTGGATGTCATCCCCGCCGGAGACCACACTGGAGACCTTGCGGACTTCTTCCAGTCCCGGAATCGTAATTCTGTAGGCACTCAGCTCGCCGAGACTCTCGCCCCCCTGGCCCCTCGGTACGATGTGGTCCTCATCGACACGCCACCGAACTCACCAGTCCTCATGGACCAGGCTCTTCTCGCCGCCCGCTGGCTCCTCATTCCAACCCGCACAGATTCCGAATCCATCGACGGTCTCACGCGACTCGCACAACGAATCGGTCGGATCGCTGAGCACAACCCCAACCTCACCGTGCTCGGAGCACTCATCTTCGGCACTTCCGGACGATCGACAGCATCCGGCATTGTCGGCAACGCGAGGAAGGACCTCGAAGGAGTCCTCGGCGACGTCGCCCCGGTCTTCGACACCTTCATTCGATACGCAGAGTCGCCAGCCCGAGCCAGCCGCGAACGCGGACAGCTCGTTGCCGAACTCGCACAAGCTCTGATCGAAAAGCATGACGCCTCTGACCTCACCAAGAGCGTCATCGGGCTCGCAGACGACTACAAGCGGCTCGCCGAGGAGATCGTGCGGGCCCTGGCCAACGCAGAAGAAGAAGCTGCTCGAGCTGAAGGAGTCCAGGCATGAGCACCGAGGGACTCGGCCGAGATCGGTCACCAGCTACACACCAGACCAACGCCTTCGCCATGCTGAAGAAAACGGCACAAGACGAACAGCCCGCCCCGGCAGCCACTCCTGCGCCGAAACCCGAATCTGCAGGTGAGGAAACCACGCCCAAGAACAAACCGAAGACACCGACGAAGGCGAAAACGAAGAGAGCAACAGAAAGCCGACCTCGCAAGGCCGAAAACACCGGGGGAGTGGAGCCGCCTGAGCCCACGCCCACTCATGACGAGACCGAGGTGCCGCAGTCGGATAGCAAAGAGCGCGTCACCGAGCTGGTGACTCTCTACATGCCGCTCGATCTGCGTGCCGAGTTCAAACGCCGCGCCAAGGCCGAAGGTGCCACCCACCCGGGCCTGGCCTTCACCGCGGTCGAAGTCGCCTACCCCGTCCTCGACGAAATCCTGGGGCAGATCGTCTCCCGTCCCGTGGAAACCCCCACGGTTTCACTGTTCCAACGCGCAGGGACGCAGGCTCGCGCCCGCACCACCCACAAGAAGGACTACGGCGACCTCCAGTTCCGAATCACCAAGACGAACGCAGCCATCCTCGACGGTCTGGTCGAAGAGTTCAACGCACCATCACGCAACGTGCTCATCACCACCGCAATACGCCACTACCTCAACTACCCAATCACCGATGAAGAGTAAGGACCCTGCATGACCACCGAAGCGCCTCCCCGTCCTACCGAGGCACCCAACCCCAACCCCGAGGTCCCAGCTCGGAAGGCGAAGAAGAGAGTGAATCTCACCTACGTCGCCGGCGCCGTGGTGCTCATCATCCTCGGTGCTCTCGGCGTGTACTTCGTGACCAATCAATTCACGAACGCCACGCAGGTCGTCGCAGTCACCGACACCCTCAAGCGTGGAGACACCATCGAAGGCGGAGACGTCACAGCATTCGACATCCCCGAAGACCAAGCCGGAGGATTCGTCTCCGCTGAATCCATCCAGGACCTCGTCGGCCAGAAGGCAGTCGTCGACATACCCAAGGGCTCACTGATCACCCCAGAGTCAATCGGTGCGAACGTCACGCCTCCCAAGGGATATACCGTCGTCGGTTTGTCCTTGGCACCTGGACAGCTCCCCAGCACTGATCTCACAGCCGGTGACGCTGTTCGCATCGTCGATACCCCGGGCGCCCAAGGAGATCTGCCAGAAGGAAAGCCCCTGGCCACGACAGCGCAGGTGCTCTCCACCGGCACCATCGACCAGTCCGGCAAGGTGCTTGTCGACGTGCTCGTCTCCACAGATGACGCACCCCAACTGGCGGCCCGAGCGTCAACCGAAACGATTGCGCTGATCCTCGATGCGCCCGGTGAAGAGAGCGGAGGCTCTGACGATGCCTAGTATCGGACTCAGCAGCATCGCAGGCGCCCCCGGTGTCACCACACTCGCACTCGCGATGTCATACACCGCAACGACCAGCACTCTGATCGTCGAAGCAGACACGTCGCGGTCCTCAGCGATCCTCTCGGGCTACTTCCAAGGCACAGTCGCCCCCGACCGCGGGATCCTCGAGCTCGCAATGAAATCAAGCACTCATCGCCTCGAACCCAAGGACCTGTGGGAAGAGGTCCTGCAGATCGATTCCGATGGTCGCCAGTACCTGATGCCCGGCCTCTACGACCCCACCGCGGCGAAAGGAATCGACCACACCGTGTGGTCCACTCTCGGTGATTGGACACGGTCCATGTCTGGGGGAGTCACTCCGATCATTGACTTCGGTCGACTCTCCCCTCAGGACCGCAGGCAGGGGCTCCTGACCTCTGTCTCTCATCTCGCGATCGTCTGCCAGGCGACCTTACCCAACGTTCTCGCGCTCCAAGGAGCCCTCGCCTTCCTAGACGAACTCCTTCCCCCCGACATGATCGACAGCCGGCTGGGATTGATCCTCGTAGAGCAACCGGGAATCGTGAACTACTCCGACCGGGAGATTGCTCACCGCATCGGGGTGCCCGTGTGGGGGAGGGTCAAGCACGATCTGAAGACAGCGATGGCGTTCTCCCATCACACCCGCGACCTCGCCGAGAGCCGAGCAGACCGGCGCAAGGCCATCCGCAAATCACCGCTCCTGCGGTCGGCTCAGTCCCTGCACGCATCGATCAAGGCCCGCGACGAACGCGATGCCCAGATCGTCACACCGGAAGGAGCCGATGCCCTGTGACTCCCCGCAACGAAGATCCCGCTGCACCGACTCTCGACAGCATCCCCGATTTCACCACCCGCCGGGCGCCTGCGTCGGCGACTGTACCGAACCCTCACTTTGCTGCAGCCGCACGCCCGCCCGCAGCGCCGGCCCGTGCAGTCCCGGTCGTCGCTACTCGCGAATCGGAATCGGCTTACACCGACTCCACACCCATCGACTGGAAACTCGTCACCGAGCTGCGCATCAGCGCTTCTGAAACCCTCGCCGCCCGCTTCGGACATACCAATGCCAGCCTCGGGGAAGTCTTCGCAGAGACCAACCGGGCCGAGCTCGAGCACGCGGCAAAAGACATCATCAAGGACGCCGTCCAAAGCCGCCGCCGAGACACCATCAGCCGCGGCGAGAACTGGTCAGACGGATTCACCTTCAGATTGCACCAGGCCGTGTTCGATGCGATCTTCGGCCTCGCCCAGTTCCAGCGGTTCGTCGATGACGAGACGATCACCGATGTCCATATCGACGGGATCGACAACGTGTGGATCATCCGCGGGGACGGCACTCCCGAACGGTGGCTCGAGCCCCTGGCCGAATCCGACACCGACCTCATCGCCCTCGTCCAATACTTCGCCACGAAAGAGGGGCGAGCTTTTGACCGCGCCAACCCCCGGCTCCGCCTGGCTCTGGGTACCCATGTTCGCCTCACCGCTGAACACCCACCCATTGCACGCAGAGTCAGCGTCAAACTGAGAATGCACCGCACGGTCGGCGCCACCCTCGAGTCTCTCGCCAGCACGGGGATGCTCACCCACAGCGCCGCTGACTTCCTCCGTGCAGCCATTCGAGCTCACAAGAACATCGTTGTCGCCGGCGACCGAGGCGTCGGCAAAACCACGCTCCTGCGCGCGCTGGCCAACGCCCTCGACCCTGCCGAGCCCCTCGTCACCATCGAGGGGGAGAGGGAGTTGCACCTCGACCTCACCGGACACCACCAGATCGCCACGAGCCTCGAAGCCCAACCTGGAGCGGGTCTGGTCGACGTCACAGGCCGACGTACCGGTGAGATCGTTGCCGACGATCTCGTCGAAGACTCCATGCGTCTTGGTGCGCAGCGCGTCATCGTCGGTGAAGTCCTGGGAAGCGAGATTAACGCCATGTTCCAGGTCATGCAGGCCGGCGCCGGCTCCCTGTCCACTATCCACTCTCGCAGCGCCGGGGATGCCATCTCTCGTATGGCAGGGCTGGCCCTCAAATCCGGCAACGTGAACCCTGAATGGGTGCACTCCGAGATCGCAGCACACATCGACTTCATCGTCTACGTCCGCAAAGTCATCGACGACAAGAACGTCCTCCACAGGTGGCTGTCCGACATCGTCGAAGTCGTACCGACCTCCGCGGATCCGGTCCGTGCCACGATCAATCCGATCTTCGAAACCATCGGCCGCACCTACACGGCAGAGCTCACACACCCACCCTCAGACTCCGTCAAGCAGGAGTTGGGCTGGGCTGGCCTACCCGAGAACTTCTTCACCAGGAGCGCATGATGACAGCCCTCATCGCCTCCCTGTCCACTGCGGCAATTCTCACGGGAATCTTGCTGGCAGTCCTCTCGACCCGAGTCTCCCCACTCCGGAAGAAGACAGTCCGATCCACGCTTCCGGGTGCGCGCAAGAAGACGCTGGTCCTGATCGGGGCTGGGCTCATCATCGGGATTATCATCGCCATGATCACCGGCCTCGTCCTCGCTGTCATCATCACTCCACTGGCCTTTGTGGGCGTGCCCTATCTCCTCGGTGGGGGAAATGGAAAGTACCGGATCCAGCGCTTGGAAGCCCTCGAGGCCTGGACCCGCACCCTCACCGGCCTGACCATCACTGGTGCGACCATCGAGCAAGCACTATCCGCCAGCTATTCCACCGCGCCGAACGAGATCAAGAGCGAGCTGCAACACCTCATTCAACGAATGGATGCGGGATGGTCGACTCCACAGGCACTGACCGCCTTCGCGGAAGAACTCGACGACCCCACCGCCGACTTCATCGTGGCTGTACTGACTATGTCGACTACGATGCGCGGCCCCGGCCTGGCAGACGCTCTTGAGGACCTTGCCAGCATTGTCGCGCAAGAGGCGCAGGCACGCCGCACGATCGAAGCCGACAGGGCCAAACCACGGTCCACTGCTCGCTGGGTCACCATCATCGTTGCAACCGGGCTCGCCGGCTTCACTCTCACCGGATACCTCGCCCCCTACGCCGAAACAGCCTCCGGACAGGCCATCCTCGCTGTCCTCATCGGCTGCTTCATCCTCCTGCTCCTCTGGATGAAGAACATCGCCAAGGACAAGCCGGCCCCCAGAATTTTGGAAGGACCAGCATCATGAGCACACCACTCATCCTCGCCTCAGGCGCCTGCATTGCTCTGGGGGTCGTAGTCCTCCTCTGGCGACTGCTGCCGACGACTCCCGATCTCGGCGCAGCAATGAAGAACTTCAGCGGCACCGACCGCCGTCACTCCGACACCAAGGCCACCGGCCAGCAGGCCCAGATCGAGTCGTGGCTCTACACTCACGTTCCATCGTTTCTGCTGGCCCACATGCCCACCCGCAATCTCGACATCGTCGGCACCAGCTACGCTGCTCACCTGACCAAGAAGGTCACCGTTGCCGGTGCCCTTCTGATCGCCCCAGTCTTCGTCAGTGCGGCACTCTGGGTCATCGGGGTACCCATTCCTCAGATCACCTTGCTGTCCCTGCCACTGGCACTCCTCGGATGGTTTCTCCCCGACTTCGACCTCACCAAGCAAGCGGCCAATGCTCGAGAAGAGTTCCACCTCACCGTCGCGACCTACATCGAGCTCACCGGAATGGCAGCCAAGGCAGGGCTCAGCCCCTCACAGGCCCTTGAAGTTGCAGCCGAAAGCGGCAACTCCTGGGTCTTCGAGCGCCTTCAGAACGCGAACTTCCGCTCACGCTTCGCATCGGAACAGCCATGGGTGGGGCTCACCCGCCTCGCCAAGGACTCTGACGTTCCCGAGCTGACCGAGCTCGCCGACATCATGCGAGTCGGCGCCGAGCAAGGGTCAGTCGTCTACGAGTCGCTTCGAGCCAAGGGGCGAACACAACGCCTCGGGATCCTCAACCGCGAATCGATCACTGCGAACGAAGCCACCGAGCGAATGACGATCCCCATGACACTCCTCGGAATCGTCTTCGTTCTCATCCTCGTCGGACCATCGCTCATGAACCTCCTGACCACCTGAGCAGAAAGAATCTGGGTAACGATGTCAGATCCCCCGCCCTCCCTTCGCTTATATACATAGACAGCCCTGTAGGCCCACTAGATGAGACACTAAGACAGCCGTGATTGTCACCACACACAAGGAGAATCCCGTGAAGAAGCACACCAGGAGCCCATTCGGCACCTTCCTCCTGGCCCTCATCGCCGACCCCACCGGCATGGTCCGAAACGCACTCGACCGAGTGGTCAAGCGAACAGCTCTCGCTCGTCAGAGGATGAAGGCTGCTCCCCAGGGAGGGTTCACCACTCTCGAAGCGATCATGTGGATTGGCGGTATCGCCGTCATCGCAATCGCGGTCATCGCTCTGGTCAAAGCGATCATCGACGGATGGGTCGCCAAGATCCCGAAGTGATTCAGACCGTGACGAGCAGGCAGACCAGAGACAAGGGGTCGATCACCATGGAGATGGCGATCATTGCACCTCTGATCATGCTGTGCCTGCTCATCATCTTCCACATCGCCGTATGGAGCCAGGCATCATCCATCGCCCACGCAGCATCATCGGCTGCACTCACCGATGCCCGCAGACTTGAAGGGTCCGAAGCTTCAGGCACCGCGGCAGCCCAGAAGATCCTGCAGGACAACTCCACGATGCTCAAAGACTCAAACGTCTCCGTCAACGTCACCGGTGAAACTGTGACAGTGCGCATCACCGGCAGGTCGACCTCGTTCGTCCCAGGAAAGATGTCGACGGTGACCAGCGAAGTCCGCGGCCCGAAGGAGAGGACGACGGCACCGTGAGAAGACAGCCAGCTGACCGTGGTTCGGTATCCCTCGAGCTCGTCATTCTCGCACCTGTGATCATCGCGGTGATCGGGATCCTGTTCTTCGCGGCACGAAACGCTCAAGCCGGGAATTCGGTCACGGACATCGCCGATGCCGCCGCACGTACCGCCTCCCTCGAACGGACCCCGCAACAAGCGAAGATCGCCGCTGAGAACGAAGCCCGTATCGCCCTCAACAACACCTCCTTGGTCTGCGAGTCCATGTCAGTATCCGTCGACGTTGAAGGGTTCACCACAACCCTGGGCGCCACAGGATCCGTCGAAGCCACAGTCTCGTGCAGTGTGAAGCTCGCCGATCTCACAGGCATCCCGGCGCTGCCCGGATCACACACCCTCACCCGCACAGGGCTGAGCCCGATTGATCCGTGGAGGCAACGACGATGAGCGGAGCACATCGACTTCGGAAGCAGGAGACGGACCGGGGGAGTGCAACACCCTGGTTCCTCATGATCGTCATGGCGGCGTTCCTCTTCGTCGGCGTCAGCGTCGACACGGGAGGGAAGCTCCAAGCCGCCAACCGTGCCGAGGCCGTGGCGGGAGAAGCCGCCCGGGCCGGAGCGAATGCGCTCGACTACTCCCCATCCAAAATCGGAGACATCCATCTCGGTTTCGCCCGCGCCCAGAACGCCGCCGAAAAATACATCTCGGTGGCCGGCTATCAAGGCGAAGTCACCGTCACCGGCCGTGAGGTCACCGTCACCACCACCGGCACCTACAAACCCGTATTCCTCACTGCCATCGGCATCAAAGCACTACCCGTCGATGGTCACGCCACTGCCCGCCTCGTCGCACCAGGAGAAGACTGATGAAACGCCTCGGACTCATCGCCCGCGGCCTTGCCGCGCTGATCACCACGCTCCTCATCCTCATCGGAGCGCCGATCCTCCTGGCCTTCTTCTCCTCGAACATCGTTCCGGCCGGGGGTCTTGTTTCCGCGATCATCCATCCGGACTACACCGGCGGGCTGCTCATCCATACGATTCTGCCCGCCATCGGGTGGATCGCCTGGGCAACCTTCGCGCTGGCCATCCTCATCGAGATCCCCTCAGCATTCACCAAGATCAAGATCCCCACCATCCCGGGTCTGCAGGTGCAGCGAAAGGCTGCTGCGTCTCTTCTCAGCGCCATCACCATCGGCATCACTGCGCTCTTCGGTGGGGGAGCAGCCATGGCCGCCGAGCCGGCCCCGGTCGACGTCGCACCGGTTTCAGTGACCGCAACCGCTCATACCGACTCCGATACCGGATCTCAGACAGAGAAGGTCATGAAGGACCAGAAGTACACGATCGAGCACGGTGATTCCTTGTGGAAGATCGCCGACAGCAAATATGGGGATCCTGACCGGTACCCCGAGATTGCGGAGGCGAACGATCTCGCCGACCCGGACATCATCCACACCGGGGAGATCCTCACCGTGCCCGACGTCGAAGTCGAGGCACCTGTCACCGAGGCACCGGCACCGGACTCTACCCCTGATGCGCAGCCAGGAGCAGATGCCATCCCGCATCCGTCAACGGTCGACGATGCCGCTGAGGAAGCTCCGGCGGCCGAAGAAGCCGAGGAGGCCACCGCGGCCGATGATGCCCCACTGTCACCGTCGCTTGTCACCACCGCCGGTGTGGGGACTCTCCTCGCCGCGGGCCTCATCGGCGTGCTCGCCGCCAAGCGCCGCAGACAGCGGGCGAAGAGGACTCCCGGCACGCGCGTCGCGCAGCCGGCGCTGGAAGCATCAACCGTGGAACGTGAACTGCGGGAAGTCGAAGATCCCGCCACCATTGCCCACATCGACACCACCCTGCGCTGGCTGGCCGACTACTGCCGGTCGGCAGGGAAGACAATGCCGGCGCCCTTCGCTGGCCGTCTGTCCACCGATGGTGTTGAGCTCTACCTCACCGATCCCGCGGACTTCCCCTCACCGATGCGCAAGACCGCCGAGGACGGCACAGCGTGGGTGGTCTCCACCGACGACACCCCGACCCTCGCCGAGGACGCCGAGATCCCTGCTCCCTGGCCAACCATGTCCACCATCGGCATCGACGAAGCAGGCGGCCAGGTCCTCGTCGACCTCGAATCCACCGGAGCTCTCAACATCGTCGGCCCGGACGCTTCCAACGTGCTCCTGGCACTGTGCCTCGAGCTCGGGGTTAGCCCCTGGGCTGATGACCTCCAGATCACCCTCGTCGGCATGGACGCCGACCTCCCCCAGATCATCGGACCCGACAAGTGCCGGACCCTCTCCGACGTCGACCAGCTCATCAAGATCCTCACCAACCGCAAAGCCGATGCCGAAGCTGCACTGGCCGAGGACGAGGCCACCGACGTTGCCGATGCCCGTACTCGCGGAGTGGCCCCCGACACCTGGTCTCCAGAGATTGTCTTCATCGCCGCCGAGCTATCGTCAGCTCAGACCGAGCAGCTTGCCGGCCTCGTCGGCCAGCTGCCGCGGACAGGACTCGCGATCGCGTCGACAACGCCTCTCGGCGTGGGATGGACTCTGACTGTCACAGAAGAGACCGCCAGCCTCGACCCAGCCGGGATCAGCGTCAATCCGCAGAGGATCAGCCCCGACCAGTACGACGCTCTCCGGGACCTCTACATCACCGCCGACGATTTCACCGAAGAGCCCGGACCGACTTGGACCACAACGATGTCCGTGACCCCGGATATCTTCGCCCCCATCGCCTTTCCCGAAGCTCCTACTGAAGTCGCCCCAGCGGACTCCACTGCACAGCCCATATCAGCTACCAGTGACACCGGAGATAGCGGGGACATCACCGTTGTGGAGATGCCGGCCCCACCGGAGGAGATCACCGAGGAGGTGCCCGAAGACTCCCTCGCAGCCGATATCATCCGGGTCCATCCCAAAATGCCTGTCGTCAGGATTCTCGGCCAAGTCCGCATCATCGGCGCAAAGGGCCCGGAGCCGGTCTCCGCGGGCACTTCGCGCATCGGCATCTGCACCGCGATGGCCGCTTACCTCGCCACCCATCCAGGAGCGTCACGGGAGAACATCCACACCGCCCTGTGGCCGAAAGCCGACCCCCAGGACGGCAAATACGCCCGCTTCAACGACCCATCCTCAAAACTGCGGAAGTGGCTCGCCGAGGCCGACGACGCAACCCCGAACTTCCCCCGCTACAACCCCACCGATATGTACCGGCTCCACCCGGACGTACAGACCGACTGGCAGGTCGTCCAGGGCCTCATCGGAGAATCGATCGCAGACACACCGACAGCACGCCTGTCACAGGCCCTGCGCCTCGTCGAAGGACCACCCATCAGTGGACTACCCCCTGCACGGAAGTTCGGCTCATCATGGGCCTGGGCGGAACCTCTACGCGAAGAGATCATCCAGACCCTCACCGACGTTGCCCATGAAATCGCTGCCAGATGTCTGCGGACCAAGGACTACGCCACCGCTCGTGTTGCCCTCGCGACCGCACGCATGGTCGGACCTGAACACGAGTTCTTGTGGCGAGACACCTTGCTGATTGAACACGCAGCGGGCAACCGTGAAAAGGTGGCTGAGATCATCAAGTCATTGACCAACGAAGACTCCGACGTCGACGTCGACCTCACCGACGAGACCGAGGAACTCATCGACCAGATCCGGAAAGCCGGCTGAAGGAGAGAAATATGCGCACCCCTACACGAATTTTCGCAGGCATCACCGTCGCGGCCGCGCTCGTCCTATCCGGCTGCAACGGCGGAGACAGCACCGAGAAGCCGACAGAAGCCTCTACGCCTACTCCGACAGCCGATCCGGCCCAGGAGGCCCAGGACGAGGCTTTTGAGGCGATCCAGGGCATGCACAAGTCCTTCGATGATGTCGCGAAGGATGGCTGGAAGGATCTCGGCCCGCTCGATGACTATGCCAAGGGTGATGTCGCTGACGCTGAGAAGGAGTTCGGCACTCAGTACAAGGAGAAGGGCCAATTTGGGACGGGGGAGACGGTTCTCAGCGACTACAAGGCCACGGATGTCGACGTGACGGAGAAGAGCGTCGACGCCAAGGTCTGTGTCGACACCACTCAGAGGAAGCTGCACAATTCTGACGGCTCCGAGGTGAAATTGAAGCCGCAGATCCCGCTGAAGGCGGTCAAGACTTACACCGTCGAATTCGACCAGGTCAAGGACAAGTGGATGGTCGTCAAATACGACAGCGCAGGGGATGAGCCATGCTGACACGCAAACTCACGGCGCTCCTTGCTCTCACCGTCCTGCTCCTCACCATTGGAGTGGCCTACGGCCCGACTCCCGCTTCAGCCGACCCCGGCAAATGTGATGGTTATGGAAACTGCTCTGTCGGCGATGGTGACGGCGGGGGCGGCGGAGGAGGTGACGACGACGGCAATGCCGGCGGCTCCAGCTCGTCGACCTGCGTCTACAACGGCAAAGACATTCCCTGCGCTAACGGAGATGGCCGCTGGTCCTACAAGCGCCAGTGCTACGTGAAGGAAACCGGGGATATTGCCAAGCCCGATAACTGGGATGACATGACCCCCGAAGAGAAGGCCAAGTGGCAGGCGAAGAACAACGGATTGAAAGAGTACAGCTGCACTAAGCCCGGTGGAGGAACCACTACGTTCAACGAGGATCCTGACGAAGTCATCAATTCCTCGTACCCTCCGGTGAACCCAGAAGACCTCGCACGTGAGGCCCTGGCAAAGCTCAAGCTCTCCCCGATCGACGTTGGCATCGCCCCCAAGACCAGTGACGTCCCTGAGGACCAGGGAATCGTCGGAATGCCGATCTGGCTCTGGGCATCCAACCCTGCCGACAACACCACAGGCCCCGCCGAGGCCAGCGCCTCCGACCAGGGCATCACCGTACGGCTGAAGGCCAAAGTCGGGTCCTACAAGTGGTCCATGGGCGATGGGAAAGCAGTGCGCTGTAACGGCAAGGGAACCCCATGGAAGAAGGGCATGACCGGTGACTCACCGTCCGGCTGCGGATACAACTACATGAAGTCGGGCAAGTACGAGGTCACCGCAACAACGACCTGGAAGGTCGAATGGGAAGGCGGGGGAATGCGAGGCACGATCACGCTGCCTCTGACCTCGGATCCGGAGACGATGCACGTGACCGAGGCACAGACCGTCGTCGTCAATTGATGGTAAGTCCCCTCCTCGGGCCCAGCGACTGCAGCGACTCTCGAGCCGGGGACCTACCACGCACAGGCGGCCAGTGGACCCTGACCGCCTGTGCCATTCATGGCAGGAAAATGGTATGTCCCTGAATCGTGTGCGTCGCAGTGCAGCAAGGGCTACGATGAGATATATATGCCGATATACTTGCTCGTCAGGAAGGAGGCCGCATGACCGCAGTCGACGCCGAAGACTGGGTGGAAGACCTGAAGTCTTCGAAGGCACGTATAGAGGAGCTCGACGCCCAGATCAAGGAGGCCAAGTGGCAGCACGATCTGAAGATCCTCAAGTACGAGAAGGAGCATCTGCAGACGGAGATCGCTGACGTTCTTGACACCAAGCAGGGCGTGATCTCCGTGAGGATCAAGCGCACCCGCGAGGCTCTGGCCAAGGGCGAGCACGCTTCCTGACCAGGGAGCAGCCAACTACCCCAGGAAACGCTCCAGCCAGAAGCGAATGCGGTCGGTCATTTCGTCCTCGAGTTCGGGCGCAGCCCACGACTCAGCGACGGGCCCTGCCACAGCTGAAGGATCCCGCAGCAATTCAATGAGGTGGTCGCGGCCAAGGTCCACTGCCGTTCCGATGCGCTCGTCAGCCGCCCCCAGTTCGAACACTCTCGCTGCTTCCTCGCCGGATATGGCATGTAACAGCCGGTAGACATCCGCGAAGTCCTTGGGGCGCAGTCGCTCACGGTTCCGGCGCAACTCGCTGGGCTCCATTCGGTCGTGGAGCTTGTACGCCTTCGCACACAGCAGTGCCGTGGGCCCTGCTACATAGGCCTCCACGCTCGGGCCCGTATCGAAGGAACGCAGCACCCTCGAACTGCGATCGAGGAGACTGAGCTCGGTCCCCTCAGTGGCCGACACCGAATGCTTACCGTGGGCACCAACCCTGGCCGCTCGAATCGGCCGCTTGATGTTCTCTGCCGCCACAGCCCGCGGGGCGATGAGGTCCACACTCGCCCGCTCATGCGGTGGTAGGTCCCTCTGCTCGATCGGAGACCAGATCCCCGGACGATCGGGTCGGGCAGCTTCGAAACCGAGCTCAGTCATCTTCTCAAACAGCAGGGGACTGTCGGCGAGGAGCTGCGGAGCCACACCGAGGTCCCCGTCCTGGGTCGTGTCCGGCACCGGCAGAGCATCAAGGTGCCAGGTCATTTCAATCACCGCGTGACCACCCAATACTGTCAGTGCCTCCAGGTGCTCAGACAAACCGACAATGACATCGATGAGCGCTCGTCGGGAGAGCACTGTACCCGGATCGATCAGGTCGAAATCGCCGCTCATGATGCGTCCTGCCAGATCGTTCGGAGCATGTCCTCTGCCTTGTCCGGGTCCCGTCCGGGGCCGGAGAAGGCATCGAGCAGGGCCCTCGACCGTGGGACGAACCGGATTCCGCCTTCGCTCTCGACATCGTCGAGTTCACCGCTCATGGCCTCCAGGAGCAGGACTCCCCGCCCCGGGCGGGCCCGTTCCAATCCGAGCTGCTCAGCCACGCCGCGGGGATCGCTCACATAGATCAGCGGGGCACCTGCCTGAGCATCAGATCGGTCCTCCCATGTGGCGACGATCCCGGACACGGCATAGTCCACGCCCGCTTCCTCTAACCGGTCGACGAGGTCACGCCATCCTTTCGGGATCTCGACGGGGACCCTGGCACCGCGGCGCCTGGCAACCTTCCCAGCGTTGCCGGCAGTCACAGCGATCGCCACCAGGTCATCGACTCCAGCCGAGTCTTTCAGCCAACCGGTTCTCTTCCACCGATCAGCCCACTCACCGGTAGGGATCTTCACATTCGACAGGAGCTCCTGGACCGCCGGCGCCGTTGCTGCCCGCATGGGTTCCCTCGCGGCCTCTGCAACCGCTGCCGCTGCGGCAGTGCTTGCTTTCCCCGCGGCGGATCCTATTGCCGTGCGAGCCGCCTCAGTCAGAACGTTCCCCGAGGATGCTGCCGCTGCCCGGACGGTTTCAGCCATCGGTGCGAGAGCCTGCCTGAGGAGTGGCTCGAGGTAGATGTTCGCGGCCTGGATCGCCGAGGTGTCCCCGCTGGAGACCACGGAGGTCCCGTTGAGCTGGTATCCCGTGGCGGAGAAGATCTTCTGCATCGTGGACCAGGTGGGATCCATCTCGCCGCGTTCGATGCGGCTGATCGTCGATGGCGACACATCAGCGAGCTGCGCCAGTTCTTTCCTGGTGATCCCGCTCATGGCGCGGATCTTCTTGATGATCGCTGCTGCTTCCATATCAGCCACCTCCTAACGTTTGCGTATATGCAATTCTACTCTCATTCTGACGGCGAGGCATCCCCGCTCCCGGCCGCTGCTTTCCGAGGCCGCCCGGGCCTCGTCGACCGCGTTTCCAACCATCTGGCAACCGCCGCCCGAGTCATGAGGGCTCCCTGCGCCGTGGTGATCACCGGGGCAGGGAACCCGTCGATCTTCGTGAATGCGCGAGCGCGCTGCCGGGTGACCCCTGCCATGTCCGCGATCTCCGCGAAGCCAACCACATCGGGAAAGATCGGCTCTGCCAGCCGCTGGTCCATGGCCTCCTCTGTGGAGGCCTCTATCGCCACCACTTCAACCGCGCCCGCCAGGGGACCTACCGCGCCGGTCACGACCCGCTCGGCCTCCACGGCGGCGGCGCCCGCCGACTCGGCCGTGATGCTCAATGCGATTTCTCCGCCTCGAGCATCAGCTGCCGGCGAAACCGCAGCACCGTGTTCGACGAGCGCGTCGAGGGCCTCGAGCGCCTCGTCCTCACCGAATCCTCCGGCCGTGGTGAACGTGACTGCTGCATGCCATCTAGTCATTGCTGCTCCTTCCTTGTGTCATGGGCAATTCCGATCGATATGCGAGAGGTCACCGGCCGGGGCGCCGGCCTGATTCTCGGACCAACACCCCGCCGGATTCACTCCGTGAAGCCCCTGCGTCTCAGCTGGCTCAAGGTGTTCTTGTACCAGCGGGAGTCGGAAGGTGTCTTGTGGATCGCGACTGGTGTCTGATTCACATCGGGTGGATAGCACATGAAGCCTTTGCGGGATTCCTTGCACCGCCACCCTTGTCCTTCCAGGGCTTTGATGAGCGATTTCACTCGCTTATCGATGGGGATCACCCCCTTCCTCTATGAACTTTGATCCCCACTCTACCGTTAATTATTGTCGCTGACAACCTTTAATGTAATCGTGCCCCACCCTGGCCGCCGCCTCGTCTCCGAGGTGGAGCCTGATGATCGAAACTGCCGCAAAGAATTGCCCCACGCTGCCAATCGCCGGCTGCACTTCAGCGGGGAACGCTGGCGTGAGTGCCACGATGATGAAGCCGAGCCAGGTGAACTGGTCCTGTGTCAGTGGTTTGGTATCCATGATTCCCACTGTGCCGACCCCTGATCAGATTGCAGGCGGATGGCACCCCGGCCTCGACGGGCCCTGCGACCGGCCTGGTATGTCCCCATCCCAGCCCTGCTGATACGCAGCCGGTGGCCCCCTGAGGTAGCCTCCCACCATGTGCACCCATGGACTGCTCTCTCTGCCTTTCAGCGAAGACAGGGAATCGTCGACTTACGATCTCGAAGCGCCCGGCAACCACATCCACTGCGCAGCACAGCAGCATGCAAAGAGGCTCGGCACCGAACTCGCATCATTCGATATCGACTCCCTCGATCAACTCGCTCCTGCCTTATCTGCGATTAAGAAGTGCTCTGCGGCCTTGATCGACGCCCATGGCTCACGAGGGAGTCTCTGCCTCGGATCAACTGAAACTCTCCTCGATCCGATCGACCTGGGGCTGAGGGAATCTGCTCTTGAGATCCTCGTCGTCGGTTCATGCTGGCAAGAAGCTGGCCGCTGGGAGCACGCAGCACCGCCTGGCTGCCTGATTATCGGCTATACCGGAAAGCTTCTTGCCGGGGCTTCACACGGGCTCATTACGCACGCTGCGGACCTCGGCGATCTGCGGGGCATCTCTGAAGGACGCGAGGGAGCCGGAGCCATGGCCGATTGGGTGCAAACGAGATCTCACCATGCGTCCAAGAGGGCCGATAAATGGTTTGTGGCCCAGGCAAAGCCGTAGCTTCACCCGGGCCACCAGAGATATTTCGAAACCTCACTCGCCCTGCCCGTGGCGCGACTCACCCTCCCGCCTGGCATGCTCAGCGCGAAGCTCGTCCACCTTGCGCATGATCTCACGATCACGTTCCGCCCGCGCGCGACGCTCTTCTGCGAAAACCCGATCGCGCTCCTGGCGCTTGCGCTCGGCAAGGAGTTCGTCGGCATCGAGGACTGTCACAGTGGCCTGTGAGGCGTATTCCCGCATCACTGCGCGGTCTTCAGTGCCGTACTCATCCTCGTCGAGGACCGGGCGGACGATCGTGTCGAAGTCATCCTGCGACAAGCCCTCCAGGAACTCTGTAACAGCACGAACTGTCAGCGCCCGCAGGTCATCCATCCGCGCATAGTAGGAGGCCGAGACCGCTTCTTCTCGGTCACGCTCGATCGGGCCAGCCAGCTCTGCTTCGAGCTCGGCCAGGGTCATGTCTTCAGGTGCCTTGCGTCCGGTCATGGTATGTCCCTCCTGCATTCAATGATTTGTGTATTTAGAGTCTAAATGCATAGCGCGTGGAGTGCAACCCCTCATCGCGCACTCATCACGATTTCCGCCACACCTTCGATGGCAGCCGTCCCTCGAGCGGCTGGATCTCCACACCCCGAGTCCGCGCCTCGGTGACGATCTCCTCGGCGGCCGCGGCGACGGCACCACGGAATACTCGACCGGCGTTATCCCCGAGGAGATCGAGCTTGTCCTTGTCGATCCAATACATGCGCGCGCTCATCCATTCGCTCGAGCTCTTCCCTTCGACCGGATCGGCGTCGTGATGCTTCGCGATCGCCTCGTTCACCCAGTCGCCGAACGAGGGAGCATCGGTGACCCTGTTCTCGTAAGCCCATAGCCAGGCACCCTTGGCCAGATCCATTGCTTCGAGATCCACTCGAATACCTTTCCTCACACGCCGGGAGAGCATTTCCTCCGAGGCCTGAACTCTTGCCATGACGTTCCCCTTCAGCCAGGTCATTCGGTAGTCTGGTTCTGCTGGAGTGATACCCAGCAACATCGCCCTCATAGCGATGATTTGTGTAGAAGCGGCACCCTCCCCAGGGTGCCGCTTCGCTTCGCCCTTACTCCCGATCTCCATCCGAGTCGAGCGAGAGCAAAACTCGATTGAGGTCCTCGGCACCCACACCTTCCATCTCGAAGTGAACCCCGTACTCGCCGGCCTTCGAGTGCACCACTGTGATGTCATAGAGATCCGCGGGTGTCAGTTCGATGCAGACTCTCATTTTCGCTGGGCGGCTCAGCCGCTTGCCTTTCGCGTTGAATGGCAGGATCCGTGCCCAGAAGGCCAGCGCCGGCCTGCCCTCATTCGCCTCAGTGGCCACGAACTCACTCGCACCGAGGCTCATCAGAACCATGGGATTGACCTGCGAACGGATCACCTCTGCTGCGGTACTCATTTCGACTCCTTCATTCGATGATTTGTGTATTTAGAGTCTAAATGCATAAGGCGCGGAGCGCAACCCTTTCAGTGCCACGGTGAGAAGCTCGGTATGGTGACAAGAACCCTTGAGGAGGAAGACCATGACACACGTCAACTGGAAGGGACCTACGTCGAGCACCGTGGTCCTCATCATCGGCATCTTGGCCGGTGTGCTTCTGGCAGAGAAGTCCCTCGACTGGTGGTTCCTCGCCATTGCGCTGATCTTCGCTGCCCTGGTGTGGGCATTCCGAAAGAGCTTCGGCCAGGTGAGCCGGCATCTGCTCTCATTTCTCGTGCAGCTCTTCGCCACGCTCGTCGGCGGACTCGTCTCCGCCGTGGTCACGGCAAGCATCGTCGGCACCCCGGTGCTGCGCCCCGACGGACTCGGCGTTGAACACCTGACCCTGGAGCGCGGCCTCGTCGTCCTCATGGGGATCGGACTCTACTTCGGCGCCCAGGTTGTTGATCGCGTCGTTGCACCACCGGCGGAAGACCGGTAGTCAGGAGGTGGCTACCGGATTCGTGAGTTCTGGTATGTCCCCACTGATCTTGCCCACCTCATGGAACTGGAGGGATTCGATCTGTGGCGAACTCGCCGATACTGCCGCATCGACGAGGCTCTGATCGCCTTCTGTCGCGGGATCGAGCCATTCGTCGACGAAGTCCGCGGGAAGCACGACCGGAGCACGATCATGCAACTGCGCAGCCGCGCCGGCCGAAGGGCGAGTGATGATCGTAGCCGTGAGCATCCACTCGTCATCCGAGCCCTTCGGCCTCCACCATGAGTACAAGCCGGCGAAGAGCAGGGGCTCTCCCTCGGGGAGGTGAATGTAGTGCGGCGTCTTGACCTTCCCGTCCGTTTTCCACTCGTAGTATCCGCTTGCGGGGAGAATCGCCCTTGATCGTTTGATAGGGCCGCGCCATGTCGCTTTCGCGGCCAATCCTTCGCTGCGGGCGTTGAACGTGGGAAATTTCAGCTTTGGTTCAGTCGCCCAGGGAGGAAGAAGCGACCAGCGCGCGAGATCACCGACGCGCAGGACCTCACCGTCGTCCGATACTGTTTCGCGAAAGACCGGCACTCGTTGAGTCGGCTTGATGTTCCACGACGGGGTCCATTCCACCGTCATATCGCCTTCGAGCATCTTTCCAAGCTCGGCTGAGGTGCCGGTAGTCGGCATTATTCGCTTAGGTCGAGTTCCTTGCACTCCCGGGTTCTCAACTCCGGGTATATTCCCCAGTCGGCTCGCGTGTTCGATGAGTGACGTAGCGCAGTGTTGACAGTGACTCCGGTGATGTCCGCGACGATGCTCGCTGGCAGCACCTGTACGAGGTGATCGAGTCGGGCGCGTTTGATCTCTCGAGCGTGAAGCCCGTGCTTGGCCAGATTGAACCTGACGCTGGCATCGCTTAGGTGCTGTTGGGGCATAACGCCCTCGAACAGCCAGCCAGGTGGTGACCCGGCATAAGGCAGGCAGTCGGACGTGTCGTCGAGGTAGCGCACAAGGAGCTCGGCAACCGGCGGAGGCAACACGACCGGGGTGCTGCCGAACTGGACCTTGACGTTCTCTCCGGTGAACTGGACATCGTCGCGTCTCAGCCGCACGGAATCCCTGATCGGCTGGGCGAACACCAGTAAGAACAGCCCGATGATCCGACTCGACATCGGGGTGGACTCAGCTTGGAGGAGAACATCGACCTTCTCCCAGATGGCGTCCTCGGCGATGGTCGCCGACGATGCTGTCGACTGGGCACGAGGCACGTCAAGGTGTTGCGTAATCCGGTGTCGGACCACCCAGGCAAGAAATCTTCCGATGATCAGATTCGGGTCGTGGTGAGCGAGATAACGATCGACGGCCACCTGGTTGAGCGTGGAGAGTTTCAAGTTGTTCTCACCGAGCCAAGCAAGGAAGGCGGCAATCTTGCGAAGCTCGGTGGTTCGGGCGTTGGCCACTCCCACGCTGATGGGGCGATCGAGCGGCCTGCGGCGCAGCTTCCGCAGTGTCTCCCAGTTAAAGAACCTGGTGATGATGACGACGTGTTCAGCCGGGAGAGCTTCGATGAGCGCCCTACTTCGTAGCTCCAGATCGTTGAGTCGGACGTCGATCGCAGGCAAGGAACCGGCAGCGATCAGCGTTCGACGGAAGTAGCGGATACGAGTCGACTGCCCTAGCTCGTTGAGAGTGTCGTGGCTAATGGATTTCGCGCCCCTCGCCATGGCTCGAAGCGTGCGATCAATCGGTTCGTGGCGGAGCCACCGGACTGCCGTACGTGGGTCCCTGGCGCTGAGAAGGTGAGTGCGCAATGGCACGAGTAGCGGATGCACACGGCCGTTGGCGTCAGCGAGGACGTCGTCGAGCCGGTCCTCGAGGCGACAGCGCCCGCAGTGCGACCCGGCCAGGTGTTCCTCGCTCCCGCAGCGGTCGCATCCGAAACGCGACGGAACACCCGCGCACGCGGCACACACAATCTGGCTGTCACCTGAGCGGAAGGCCAGAACCTTCATCTGGGCGCACATCGGGCAAGGTGCTGCGTTCCGGCGCAAGCGGGAGTAGCAGGCGTTGCAGATGCGCTGTTCGAGGATCTCGTACCTGGCCTTGACGTCGCGGCCACACGAGTCGCATCTACGCTTCGATCCAGGGCTCATGCCGGCACCTCGCTCACTCTGGGGGGCGGCGGAGTTTCGCAGGGATCGGCCGCAGCGTGCCAATGGAAGGCCCAGAGCTGCGCGGCTCACCTACGGCTCGAGGCACATGAGCTGTAGCAACCGGTGCGACCTCGATGAGGTCGTTGGGTGTGCAATCGAGAATGCGGCACAGCGCGGCGAGGACTTCGATGTTGAGGCGCTCCGGCGTCTTCGAAACGAGACGGTAGATCTGCTCGCGAGACAGCTGCACGCCCTGCTCGCGAAGCGGTTCAATGAGGTCGGTCGTCTGGAACATCCCAGCGGCGGCCATCACCTGCCGCAGCTGCCAGGCGATCGGATTTTGATCAGCGGTTGTCGGCATCATTTCCTCCGTAGATTCGGGCCAGTGCTCGGGTCACCATGCGGGTCTTGTAGTCATCACCGAGCGAGGTGTAGATCGCGGTGGTGGACGCGTAGGCGTGGCCTACCTGATCTTGGACGAACTTCTCCGAGTATCCCCACTCGATCAGGTTGGTAACGTAGGTATGACGAAGCGCATGCATGTTGGCGGCCATGGAAAACTGCCCATAGGCGGACAGTAGAAATGCCCGTTCCTGGCCACAAGAACTGCCCAGCGGCGGCCACGATTTCTGCCCATCCGAGCATGTAGAACCTCTCATTGAGAGACGACCCCGAACCACTTCCGGGAGATGATGACGGTGTCTAATCGATCAACATCCACCACGAGAGGGTTCGGGGCCGCGTATGAAGTCTGACGGAGAAATCATGGAAATTCTAGAAGCGTATGACTCCACAGGGTCCTACCGAGCCGCAGCCGAGTTGGCAGGGTGTTCACACCACACAGTCAAGGCCCACGTCACCGCCCGCGCTCAAGGCCGCCCGGTGGGCGCCCCCATCCGCCGTGATCGGGTCACGGACGAGTTCATGGACAAAATCACGGAGCTGGTAGCCCGTTCAGGGGGCAGGATCCGTGCCGATAAGGTCCACGAACGCCTTCTTGGACTCGGCTATGAAGGTTCGGAGAGATCAACTCGCCGTGCCGTCGCCCACGCCAAAGCGATCCATGAAAGAGCAGGTCGTCGTGTGCATCGTCCCTGGGTGGCAGAGCCGGGACTGTGGCTTCAATACGACTACGGTGACGGGCCCGTCGTCGGTGGCGTGAAGACGGTGTTGTTCATCGCGTGGTTAGCGTTCTCGCGGTTTCGCATCGTCATTCCGCTTCGGGATAAGACGCTGGCGTCGGTGTTCATGGTCTTAGACCGCACGTTTCGACTCATCGGCGGCATCCCGACCTATGTGTTGACTGATAACGAGAAGACCGTCACGACGATGCATATCGCCGGGGTTCCGGTACGCAATCGCGACACAGTCTCATTCGCGAAGTACTACGGAACGACGGTCCTGACGTGTCAGCCGGCCGATCCGGCGTCGAAGGGCGGGGTGGAGCGGTCCGTCCAGATCGCGAAGGCTGATCTGGTGCCCACAGCCACGAACCTGCGCAATGAGTACGCTTCGTTTGCTGACCTCGAGGCCGCGTGCCAAGCCTTTATGTCCGAGATCAACGAGAAAGAGCATCGGGTGACGAAACGACGTCCGATCGACTTGATCGGTCAGGAGCAGGAGAGGATGCATCCGGTCCCGGATCGGGCGCATACGATCGCGTTCGGCCTGTCGAGGAAGGTTCCGGTCAATACGCCGATGGTCGCCTTCGAGTCCGGGCAGTATTCGGTACCGCATGCACTCCTGGGGTCCGAGGTCTTCGTCCGCGTCCACGGTGTCGCCGAGGCAGAACAGATCATCATCGTAGCTGCCGGTCGTGATGGGGTTCGGGAAGTCGCCCGACACGGTCGAGCCCGGCCCGGATCGCCGAAGATCGATGACGAGCATTTCCCGACTGATGCCACACAGAAGGTGCCCGGAGTGTATGCGGTCACAGCGAACAGTCCTGATGAGGAAGCGTTCCTGACGATTGGGCATGGTGCTCACGAGTGGTTACGTGAGGCGGCCGCGGCAGGGACGTCGAGGATGCGACAGAAGATGGGCCAGGCCGTGGCGCTGTCGCGGTTGCATGGTCGAGAACGTGTCGATGAGGTCCTGGGTACGGCGGCTGCCTATGGTCGCTTCGGCACTGGTGATGTGGCATCGCTGCTGGCCCACCGGGTTGCTGATCAAGGCAGTCGCAGTGCGGGTGAGGATGCGTCCCTGGCACAGGGGACTGCGGGATGGCAGGCGATGAGCACACCGTCGATGACCACCGACGGGGGTGAGCTGTGATGGTTGTCTCTGCCCAGGCGCCAGTCCTTGATACCGAGGTCGAGGCGCTGATGCGACGGTTGAAGATGCCGTATGCGCGCAGTCTTGCCCCCGAGTTGTTGGCCACGGCGAAAGCGCAACGGTGGGAGCCGGTCGAGGTCGTGCGGGCACTGTTAGTCGAGGAATCTCGTGGCCGATCGGCGGCGATGTTAGCGACCCGGCGGAAGCAGGCCGGGTTTCCCACGGGCAAGACGTTCGAGTCCTGGGATGAGGAAGTGTCATCGATTCCTGTACCCACGCAGCAGGCGCTGTCGACGCTGGAGTGGGTGGGGCGGAAGGAGAACCTGGCCATCTGTGGGCCCGCGGGAACCGGCAAATCGTTCTTCCTGGAAGCGCTGGGACAGAAAGTCATCGACGGCGGTGGACGCGTGTCCTGGCTGAAGCTGGAAGATCTGGGCGGACTCATTCGTGCTCATCGTCCTGATAACCAGGTGACGAAGACTGTTCAGCGGCTGTTGCGAGCCGATCTCGTGATCGTTGACGACATCGGGCTGCTGCCCGTCAGTGATGATGCTGCCGAAGGTCTGTATCGGCTTGTCGATGCTGCTTATGAGAAGAGATCCGTCGCGATTTCGTCGAATCTCCATCCTTCTGCTTTCGACCAGTTGATGCCCAAGACCGTGGCTACGGCGACGGTTGATCGGCTCCTTCATCATGCTCATTTGGTCCAGACCAGTGGGGAATCGATTCGACTCAGCCAGGCCGTTTCTGGGGCAGGGGTGGTTGCTTTGAGCTGATATCGACGCCCCGGGTGGTCACGACTGGACACAACGAGTCGATGGGCAGAAATCGTGGCCACCATCGGGCAGTTTTATTGGCCACCAGTGGGCAATTCTCGTGGCCGTCTATGGGCAGTTCCTACTGACCGTTGACACATGCACGCTAAGCTCCGGTGGAAGGCCCAGCTGGTCGCGGAGGTCAGCGAACCTCGAGTTGATATAGCGGACACTGACTCGGCTTCTGCGCTCCGTCGGCCAGAGCATGCCTGGTTCGTCGGAGAACCGGGGCCGTGCGTGATCGACCCATTGCGCGAGCCCCTCGGTCACCCAGCCTAGCTCCGGGACGGTCAGGACCGATCGCCGGCGCGGCCCTGAGCCACGCGAGCCCTTGCCCCAACGAACTTCGACGGCACCGAATCGGCCGAACCGAGGAGTTGCACCATTGGGGCGCAGGTCCGCGACATCGAGCCCGGCGGCCTCGGCACGGCGCAGCCCGTAGGCGTAGATGGTCTTGAAAATCTGAGCGTCCCGCAGTGCAGCAAGCGCACCCTTGCGCCCCTGCGTGAGGATGGTCTCGACTCGGGCGTCCGCGGCGTCGAAGAACTGTTCGAGCTCGTTGTAAGTGAGCGCTCGACGTTGCGCACGCCCTTCATAGTCGACCAGATGCGCGGCGGTATTCCACTCGTAGCAGATCTGCTGAGGCGCCTGACTGAACCGACGCTCGCACTCGGACGTCCACTCGTAACGTCCATCACACAGATAGTCGCAGAAGAGACGAATGATTGCCTGGAACGCACGAATGGTCGACCGCGCCGCAGGGCGCGTTCCCGACTTCGCATTCGTCGTATAGTCCTCAACATCACCAGCCGACCACTCCCACGGATAGCGCCCTGTGAATGCTTCGAATCGGCGGATCACGAGCACTCTGCTGTAAATCGTCGAGCCGGCGAGCCCTCGACTGGACTGCTGATCACTCCAGCCCGCCAGCATCGCATCGTAGACAAACTGCTTCTCATCCAGCGGGCGCACGTTCCCAAGCAGCCGCAGAGCGGTCACGCCGCCATGTCCAGAACTCACGTCACCAGTATTGCATTCAATGCATCATTGATGCACCTAGAACTGATCCTGAAAGGAAAGGCAAGGATGGTGAGAAGCTCGGAAGAATTTCGTCGACGGGGCATTTAACGATGCCAGACGCCGAACGTTAGCAAGCTCGCTTGCGGGCTAGCGTGATCGGCAAACTTGCTGAGCGTGGAAGTGCTGGACGGGTTGCTGCTGAAGAAGCGGCCCTCACGAAATAGTCCGATCTGGCAGCTGTCGTGGCACCCGAATGGTCTCATCTTGCGTGCCCCGGGAGCTAAGAGACTCGACCGTAGACGTCACCATCTGTGAACCCAGAGTTATGACCCACGCCCACCCTAGGGCGCAGATAGTGACGTCATATTGGAGACGGGCCGCACGGCTCGTGGCATTAACCGCGCCGGGAAGCTGAAGAGAACGCTGACGACCATGACACCGCGCAAGGCAGCGAGGAGCGAGCAAACTGCGACCGATGCCAGGAAGCCGAGCACCGCCGCATCGGGCCCGCCAAGTTGCGTATCGACCAAGGCCACGATGACGAAGACCTGGACGGCGAAGTGTGCCGTGTAGAAGATCACGCTATGGCGGCCGACCCACTGCACCGGCAGGAAGACCCGGTGGCCGGCGAACATAAGCGCTGCGGCCACGGCCGCACCGACCGTCGGGACGGAGACATAGACGAAGACGAACGGATTGGCCTCCGGGTTCGTGGACAAGCCAGCGATGTTCCGGTTGACCCATCCCGCTGCCAGGAAGCAGAAGAGGACAATAGCGCGGTCCCACGAAAATCCCGGCTTCTCCTCGGCAAAGGCTCGGCCGGTGGCGGCGCCGGCGAAGAACCATACGGCGTAGATGCCCAGTCGCATTGGCTGACTGCCCTCCTCGGCGACGATTCCGAGGACGATGAATGCCACCAGGGCAACAGCGAGCATCGCTATCGGAGGCATCCATCGCAGTACTAGGGCCACTGCGAAGTACACCATGAGGTAGAACATGAACCACAGATAGTTGTGCGGTCCCCAGTCAGTGAGTCTGAGCACGCTAAGGTCGGGGGCTTGCACTAGGGCGATGAGCTGCCACACGAGATATGGCCAAACGAGATTCGTCCACTTGCCCCAGATGTAGGACCCGACCGGCTTTTCCAGGGCGCGGGGAAGGAGCAGGCCAGAGAGGAAGAAGAGTGTCGGCATGCGCAGGCCTTGCAAGGCGACGGAAGTCTCCCAGATCGGTCCGTGTTGCACGCGCTGATCGTCGCCGATGACTAGGGCATGCCAGACCATGACGAGGAGGATGGCGACCCCCCTCAGGCCATCGATCCATAGTGCTCGCGGGGGCGGGGTGTTTCCGGGCATGAAGTCCTCTCGCCGGCGGGAGTCGCGGTTGTAGCCACATGGGGCTCTAAAGAAGCGAGGGGCAACGCGCAGAGCACCTTCGGCATGGCCAAATACACTACCAACAATGACGTCACGGTAGGGTTGATGCAAATCGCGAGCACAGAGACGGAGGCTAACGTGCACATCGGTGAGATGGCAGAGAAGTCAGGGCTATCCTCACAAACCCTGCGACGCTACGAAGACATGGGCCTGCTCCCACCGACCGTTAGAACCGAGGGCGGATTTCGGGTCTATACCGACGACGATTTGCGACGCCTGATGACAGTCCGGCAAATGAAGGCCTTGAATTACTCGACCGTCGAGATGGGCGAAATGCTCACTCTCCTCGATACTGTCGACAGCGACGCAGCCGAGGACCAGCGAAGCCAAGCACGCCTACAATTGCTCGCGCTAATCGACGATGCCACCACCAAGCGAAACAAACTCGCCCGGCAGATAGAGCGTGCCGACGAGTTCCTCCGCATCCTCCGCACACGACTTACTTAAGGTCCAGTACCACAGCCTGAGAGACACACCGCGGCTCAGGGTGTCTCGGAAATCTATAGTTTAGTAAGACTGCCGATCGGTTTGGCCGTGGCAAATTTTGCGTGTGAGCTTCAGCAGTAAATGGCGGTCTTCTGACAACACTCAGTGGCGGTGCTAACCTCATTGCCTACGTGTTCGAGTTCTAGCCGCAAGGAGTCTCCCATGCCATGACTTTTGAGGCGGGTAGGTTGTGAGACGCACTGTAGAGACTCCTGCAAGACTGCTCGACTAGGGCGTGTCTCCTTTATTGACCATTCCAGGACTGGCACGGTGGAGACGTGACTACACAGCAACGACACCGAGTCTTCACTGATGAGCAGTGGGAGAAGATCGAACCAC
>NZ_SCMW01000032.1:0-39846 GCF_005502845.1 Brevibacterium sp. 2SA
GTCCTCCTCGACGGCAAGCACGACTGGCTCTCGGCCCCACTCACGCTCGACTGCCTGGGGATATTCGGCGCCTGCGCCGACGTGGAGCTGCCGCCGGTGCGCACGATCATCAAAGGCGACGGCAGCGTTCCGGTCATCGCAGCGGCGAGTATCGTGGCGAAGGTGGAGCGCGACGAAACGATGATCGGCCTCGCCGAGGCGCACCCGCAGTATGGTTGGGAGTCCAACGTCGGCTACGGCACCGCCGCCCACCGGCAGGCGATCGCCGACCACGGACCGAGCGTCCACCACCGTCGAAGCTTCCGCCTGCACGCCGAGCCACCTGCTGGCGGCGGGCGGACTACTCCTGATACCGACCCTGTCCCCGAGACGAAGAGAGGAACCCCGTGAGCGCAGACGATCTCGATGACTACGAGGCCCAGCTCGAACTCCAGCTCTACAAGGAGTACCGCGACGTCGTCGGCCTGTTCGCCTACGTCGTCGAGACGGAGAGGCGCTTCTACCTCGCCAACCACGTCGACCTCAAGGCCCACAACGACGCCGGCGACGTCTACTTCGAGCTGACCCTGCGCGACGCCTGGGTGTGGGACAGCTACCGGTCGGCCCGGTTCATCAAAATGGTCCACGTGCTCACGTTCAAGGACGTCAACATCGAGGAGATCGCGAAGTCCGACCTCGAACCGCCGACCTCGATCGGACGGTGACCCCGCACGGAGTGAGTCTCCGACTCGCGTGCGGTCGGGGTGTGGACACCTGCTGACTCATGTGCCCACGGCCTGTGGACGCCCACGCATCCTCCACAGGCCGATTCTCTGATCTTCCCCCGGCCGGATCGATCATGGTGCCGTGGTGGGCATGTCGGGAACGAGAGGGACAACACGAGGTGAGAGGCAGATCGCCCTGGGCCGCGCCGGGGAGGACCTTGCCGTGGCGCGCCTCGAAGCCGAGGGGATGGTCATCCTCGCCCGCAACGTCCGCTGTGCGCGCGGTGAGATCGACATCATCGCCCGGGACGGCGCCGCCGTCGTCTTCGTCGAGGTCAAGACCCGCCGCACGATGAGGCAGGGGTCGCCGCTCGAGGCGATCACACCGGTGAAGCTGCGGAAGATCCGGATGCTCTCGGGACTGTGGCTGCGCGCCCAAGCCGAATTCTTCCCGGCCACCCGCATCGATGCGATCGGCATCGTCATGGAGCCGCGCGTCGTCCTCGCCCACCTGAAGAACGTGCAGGTCGACTCATGAGCGAGCCGCTGCCGTTGACCGGCGATGACGAGTTCGGCCCGGAACCCCCTGCCGAGGCCGACCCCTGGCTCGAGGCCGCCGAGGACGGCGGTCCGCCCCAACCAGCGCCCCCGCTCGTGGTGGCGACCCCGGAGACGAGCATCGTCGGGCGGGCCTCGGCCGTGGCCCTGTGGGGACTGACGGGCAAGATCGTCTCGATCGAGGCCAGCGTGAGTGCAGGCCTGCCCGGCATCGACATCGTCGGGCTGCCGGACACCTCGGTGAGCGAATCCCGGAAGCGGCTGCGAGCGGCACTGGCCTTCCTCGGCACCCCGGTGGCCACCGAGCACCTGACGGTCAATCTCACACCCGGCAGCGTCCCGAAGATCGGCACCGGATTCGACCTCGGCATCGCCGTGGCCGTGCTCCGGGCGCGGCGGACGATCAGCGCTGACGACACCGAGCGGGTCATCCACTGCGGGGAGCTCGGACTCGACGGTCGGATCCGCCCGGTCAGCGGCGTGCTGCCGACCCTGCACAGTGGTCTGCTCGCCGGGTTCGACCGCTTCGTCGTGCCCGCCGGAAACGCGAGCGAAGCCGGTCTCATCAGCGGCATCGAGGTCATCCCGGTCTCCTCGCTCGCCGAACTCGTCAACCTCTACGGCGGTGCGCTCACCGTGCCCGCGCTGCCGCCGGTCATCGACGCCGCCGGTCCCGCGGCCCACAGCCCCGACCTCCACGACCTCGCCGAGGTGCAGGGGCAGGAGGAGGCGCGCTTCGGTCTCGAGGTCGCCGCGGCCGGCGGCCACAACCTGCTCATGCGCGGCACGCCGGGAGCAGGCAAGACCCTGCTCGCCCAATGCCTGCCCGGAATCCTCCCGCCGCTGTCCGACACCGAGGCCCTCGAGGTCGCAGCGATCCGCTCGCTGCGCGGGGAACTCCCCGCCGGTGACGCACTCGACCACCGTCCCCCGTTCGAGGCACCTCACCACCGGAGCACCGCCTCGGCGCTCGTCGGCGGACGCCGACCGGGAACCGTCGGGATCCTCAGCCGAGCCCATCGGGGTGTCCTCTTCATGGATGAGGCGCCGGAGTTCTCCCGGGACGTGCTCGAGGCGCTGCGTCAGCCGCTCGAGGCCCGGCAGGTCCACATCCACCGGGCGTGGGGATCGATGGTGCTCCCGGCCGCGTTCCAACTCGTCATGGCCGCCAACCCGTGCCCGTGCGGCGCCGGGATGCCGGCCGGCGGTCAGAGCACGTGCCAGTGCACGCCGATGGACAAACGCCGGTACCGCAACCGGTTGTCGGGCCCGCTCCTCGACCGCGTCGATCTGCAGATCGAACTCTTCCCCGTCTCACCCGCTGACCTCCGCCTCGGCGGGGACCAGGAGGCGAGCGCCGCCGTCGCCGCCCGGGTGCGCGCAGCCAGGCGTGCCCAGCGGGCGCGGTACGCCGACTGCGCATGGTCGCTCAATGCGAACGCTCCCGGTGCGTGGCTGCGCGACCACTTCGGCATGCGCCCCGAGGTGCTGCGCGGTCTCGACCGGGCACTCGAGACCGGCCGGATCACGATGCGCGGCTACGACAGGGTGCTCCGGGTCGCGACGACGCTGACCGACCTCGCCGGTGCCGACGCTCCCGACGCCGACAGGATCGCCGTGGCACTGGCGCTGCGGACGCAGGAGACGTGAGCGAGATGGAGGACGAGGTCATGGACGACGAGGGGACCACCGGAGCTCGCGACCACAGTGGCCGGGCCGCGGACACCGAGTCGCGGCAGCGCAGTGCGCTCGCCGCCCTGCTGCGGATCGGCGAACCCGGTGACGGGCTGCTCAGAGGCGTCGTCGACGCCGTCGGCCCGATCGCGGCACTCGAGATCATCCGCGCCGTCGCCGCCGAACCCGTGAGCACCGGGGACGCCGCAGCCCACCTGAGCGTCGAAGTCGGGGAACCGTCCAGGGGGAGTCAGCTCGCCGAGGCGCTCGCCCGGTGGGCCGTGCGCTCCGCTGATGCCGACGGCGATCACGACCTCGAGGCGATGCTGCGCCTCGGCGGGCGACTCGTCATCCCGGGTGATGAGGAGTGGCCGGGGTGCCTTGACGACCTCGGGCCTGCGGCGCCCCTGGCGCTGTGGGTCCGCGGACAGGCCCGACTCGACACGACGCTGCGCCGGGCAGTCGCCGTCGTCGGGGCACGGGCGGCGAGCGGGTACGGAACGAAGTGCGCGTCCGACCTCGCATGGGATCTCGGCGCCGAAGGGGTCACCGTCGTCTCCGGAGGCGCGTTCGGCATCGACGCGGCCGCCCACCGGGCAGCGATCGCCCGGGACGCCCCGACGATCGCCTTCATGGCCGGAGGAGTCGACCGGTTCTACCCGGCGGCGAACGCCGATCTCTTCGCCCAGGTGCTCAACGGGGGAGCGATCGTCTCGGAGACCGCGCCCGGGATGACGCCGATGCGACACCGCTTCCTCCTGCGCAACCGGCTCATCGCCGCCTCCGCCCTCGTCACCGTCATCGTCGAAGCCGGGTGGCGCAGCGGGGCGCTCAACACCGCCCGGCATGCGCTCGAGCTCTCCCGCACCGTCGCCGCCTATCCGGGGTCGGTGTACTCGGCGTCATCGGCGGGAACGCATCGGCTCATCCGCCACCATGAGGCCGAACTCGTCACGTCGGCCGCCGACGTCCTCGACCTCCTCCGCGACGACGAACTGCCGCTCGATTTCGGACCCGACCCCGATAACGGCTCACGCGGCGATGACCGGCTCGACGGACTCAGCGAGCGGGAGAAGATCTGCCTGACCGCGCTGTCGGCGACGAAGGAGCTCGACGTCGGTACGCTCGCGGCACGAGCCGGACTGACCGTCCAGGACGCCCTCTCAGCGCTCGCCCTCCTCGAACTCGCGGGGCTGAGCCGGCGGCACGGCTCCGGCTGGACGAAGGTCCGGGGAAGCTGACCTCAGCCGGCAGGCAGTCAATGACCGGCCGTCTCGGGTCGCGAATCGCCGACCGTGAGTCGCCGGCCTCCGCCCTCGCGGTTGTGCAACCGCGTAGTCTGGGGACTGTGACCGACGCACACCGCTTCCCCGAGGTCGTCGAGACCTACGCCGACCATCTGCGCTCCCGCGATGTCTCCGACCACACGCGCCGCGCCTACGTCGCCGACATCACCGACTTCTTCGCCCACGTCCGCACCACCGACATCGCCGACATCGGTCTCGAGGAGCTGCGGTCATGGCTCATCGCCCTCGACGATGCGGGAGCCGCGAAGTCGACGGTGGCGCGCAAGATCGCCGCCCTGAGATCGTTCTTCGGCTACTGCGTGAACTCCCTGGGACTGGCGACCAACCCAGCGGCCAGGCTGCGCACCCCGAAGAAGGACTCCCGCCTTCCGACCGTGCTCAAGCCGAAACAGGCGGCGAATCTCATCGCGGCCGGCCAGGCGGCCGGTGCGGACGCGGGGGACGACGCGCCACCCGAGGACGAGACCGATGAGGCCATGCGGGCCCGTGATGCGGCGATCCTCGAGATGCTCTATGCGACCGCGGTCCGCGTCTCCGAGCTCTGCGGCCTCGACCGTGCCGACGTCGACGACCACCGCGCGATGATCACCGTCATCGGCAAGGGCAACAAGGAACGCCGCGTCCCGTTCGGGGCACCCGCCGGCCAGGCACTCGAGACCTGGCTGCGGATGCGGGGGAGGGTCGCCACTGCGCAGAGTCGAGACGCCCTCTTCCTCGGCCGGCGCGGAGGTCGGATCGGGGCGCGCCAGGTACGCGAAATCGTCCACCGGTACGGTGCCCGCAACCCGGAGGCCCCGGACATCGGGCCGCACGGTCTCCGTCATTCCGCGGCCACGCACATGCTCGACAACGGCGCCGACCTCCGCCAGATCCAGGAGCTCCTCGGGCACTCGACGCTGAGCAGCACCCAGATCTACACCCACGTGTCGATGCAGCGACTGCAGGAGTCCTACCGGCAGGCGCACCCCCGGGCGTAGCCTCTCGGACGCTCACTTCCGGAACTCCCAGTGCCACGGTTCGGGCAGGGACCCCGACTGCCTCGCCCACGACGGGTGCACCCACGCGAAGGTCGGCGCGTTCGCCCGCATCCACTCGTGTTCGGGGCTGCCGAACCCATTGATCCCACCGCCCAGGTCGACCGCGAGCGCCCACCCGTGGTTCGAGGTCCCGGGTGTGGCCGCCAACCGGCCCTTGCGCTTCTTGAGGATGACCTGCGTGTCGTAGTCGCGATAGGCGTCGGTGACGGAGATCGGCCGACCGAACCGCGCCTCGAACGCGAAGGAGAGCCGGTCGAACGCCGCCTGCGCATCACAGCGCAGCAGCTGGCCCGGGGCGGTCTTGAGCTCGCACATCGCCGAGGCGGGGATCCGGCCATTGCGGTGCCCGCCCCAGGACCCGGCCCCGGAGGCGCCGTCGTCGTCGGCGGGCTCCTCGGCGGGTTTGCGGGAGAGCGGCAGCAGCACCGAGGCGTCCTGCCCGAAGAACGGTGCCGGATCGACATACGCACGGTCGCTCTCAGTCGGCCACACTCCGACGTGGAGACAGTCCTCGTCGCAGTGCGCCCCGTCGGTGACCTCGCCGATCCGCTCACCCGCTGCGAACGCGTCACCGACGGCGAGGTCGGTCGTCGCCGGCTGGAACGAGACGGTGTGGCCGGAGTCGGTGGTGATGCTCACCGTGTCGGTGCCCGCGACCGAACCGCGGAAGCGCACCGTTCCGCTCGTCGGAGCCCGCAGCGGCTCGCCGGGAAGGGCGCGGATGTCGATGCCCCGGTGCCCTGCCAGCCAGGTCTCCTGCGGCGGGTCGAAGGCGGTGACGATCTCCATGACGGGCACGGGGGAGACCCATGTCGTCGCCTCCGCGGCGGTCTGGTCGGCTCTGGCGGTGCCGGTCAGACCGAGGGCGAGGACGACGAGCACGGTGACGACGAACGTCGCGAACGCCGTCGCTCCGGAGCGACTCCGAGATGGGGCGCGCCAGCGAGGAGTGGGCGGTCGGTGAGGATTCGGCATGCCGTCCATCGAACCGCCCGCCGAGGCGCGTGTCACCGCCGCGGCAACCGCCTGTGGACGGCCGCTCTGCCTCCACAGGTCAGGTGCACACGAGTCACACCGGCATCCACAGACCACAGCACGCGAGTGCGGTCGAACGCAGAGACGGCGACGAGGACGATGTGCACCGTCCGCGGCGCGGCGCCACCGCCCCGCCACGACCCGAGGCCAACCGCGGGCCACCTCGGCGACGGGCACACACCGTCACTCGGTCCGGGCGGGCCTCCGGATCGACCCTCCACAGGCCCTGGCACGCGAGTCGACTCGGCGCCGCCGCCCCGCGGACCCAGCCCCTGCGTCACCGGGATCGGGCCCCGGAATCGCAGGGCCGCCTCGGTGCGGGGAACCGATTGGAAATGGCTTGGTCGCCCGCGATAGACTGGCCCCAGCAGAAGCGTGTCTTCTGACTACGCGCATCCGATTTCTTCTCCATCCCTTGGTGCACGCCTGCAGTGCGTGTGGGGCGGACGAACCGGATGCCAGGAATCAACCGAAACCGTCACAGGCGTCGTCGGCTCACCGCCGGCGGCTCACCGTGGCACAACGCACCCGCAGCAGGGTGCTCGAGAAAGGAGGGCGTCGGCATGGCCGTCGTCACCATCCGCCAGCTGCTCGACAGCGGCGTCCACTTCGGACACCAGACCCGTCGTTGGAACCCGAAGATGAAGCGCTTCATCTTCACCGAGCGCAACGGCATCTACATCATCGACCTGCAGAAGTCGCTGGGCTACATCGACACCGCGTTCGAGTTCGTCAAGGAGACCGTCTCGCACGGTGGCTCGATCCTCTTCGTCGGCACGAAGAAGCAGGCCCAGGAATCCATCGCCGAGCAGGCCAAGCGCGTGGGCCAGCCCTACGTCAACCAGCGCTGGCTGGGCGGCATGCTCACGAACTTCCAGACCATCTCCCTGCGCCTGGCCCGCCTCAAGGAACTCGAAGAGATCGACTTCGACGACGTTGCCGGCTCCTCGCACACGAAGAAGGAACTCCTCATCCTCCGTCGCGAGAAGGACAAGCTCGAGAAGACCCTCGGCGGCATCCGCGACATGCAGCGGACCCCGTCGGCCGTGTGGATCGTCGACACGAAGAAGGAGCACCTCGCCGTCGACGAGGCGAAGAAGCTCGGCATCCCGGTCATCGCGATCCTCGACACGAACTGCGACCCCGACGACGTCACCTACCCGATCCCGGGCAACGACGACGCCATCCGCTCGGTGTCCCTGCTCACCCGCGTGATCGCCGACGCCGTGGCCGAGGGCCTCATCGCCCGCCACTCCGGCGACGACGAGTCCGGTGAGAAGAACGTCTCCGCCGTCGAGCCGATGCCCGAGTGGGAGCGCGAGCTCCTCGAAGGCAACGCCGCTGAGGGTGAAGCCAACACCGCCGAGGCCGAGGCCAAGGTCGCCGCGGACGCAGCCACCGCTGACGCCGCTGCCGGTGACACCTCCGCTGCCGACGCCGAGGCCGAGACGGCCAAGGCCGACGCCGCCACCGCTGAAGCCGACGCCGAGGCCAACGCCGACGCGAACGCTGACTCCACCGAGTCCTGATCTCACTCACCTCCACCACCACTAGGAGAAAGAATGGCAAACTACACTGCCGCTGACATCAAGGAACTGCGCGAGAAGACCGGCGCGGGAATGATGGACGTCAAGAAGGCCCTCGACGAGGCCGACGGCGATCAGGCGAAGGCCGTTGAGCTCCTCCGCGTGAAGGGCCTCAAGGGCGCCACCAAGCGCGAAGGCCGCGCCACCTCCGACGGACTCGTGGCCAGCTTCGTCGACGGCGGAGTCGGCACCATGATCGAGCTCGACTCGGAGACCGACTTCGTCGCGAAGTCGCAGCGCTTCATCGACCTCGCCGACGAAGTCCTCGCCCTCGCGGTGTCGAACAAGTCCGAGTCGGCGGAGTCCCTCCTCTCGGTCGAGGCCGACGGCAAGACCGTCGCCCAGTTCATCACCGAGTCCGGTGCCGCCCTCGGCGAGAAGGTCGACCTGCGCCGCGTGGGTCGCCTCGAGAGCCAGAAGGTCGAGTCGTACCTCCACCGGACGAACAAGGACCTGCCCCCGCAGGTCGGCGTTCTCTTCGGGTACGAAGGCGACGACCAGACCGTTGCCCACGATGTCGCCGTGCACATCGCCGCAATGGCTCCGAAGTACTTCTCCCGTGAGGACGTCCCCGCCGAGCTCGTCGAGAACGAGCGCCGCATCGCCGAGGACACCGCGAAGAACGAAGGCAAGCCCGAACAGGCTCTGCCGAAGATCATCGAAGGCCGCGTCAACGGCTTCTTCAAGGAGAACTGCCTGCTCGACCAGGGATTCGCCAAGGATCCCAAGCAGTCCGTGGGCAAGGTCCTCGAAGCTGCCGGGCTCAAGGCCACCGGTTTCCTCCGCTTCCGCGTGGGAGCCTGAACCGCAGCACGATCGCTGACGGGATCACCATGATCCCCGCGTGATCCGATGACGGGGTCGGACCGATTCGGTCCGGCCCCGTTTTCGCTAGACTGACCCAGACGAACCACCCTGGATCGGCGCTGCCCACAAGGCGGCGCCGACCGCATGGAAGAAGGACCTCAATGACATCCACCCCGGTACACGAATCGAGCCATGCCAGCCGGCCGCTGCGCACCCACCGTCGGCGGGTGCTGCTCAAGCTCTCAGGCGAGGTCTTCGGCGGCGGCAGCATCGGCGTCGATCCCGACGTCGTCGCTGCCGTCGCCCGGGAAGTCGCCCCCACCGTCGACGACGTCGAAGTGAGCATCGTCGTCGGCGGCGGAAACTTCTTCCGCGGCGCCGAACTCTCCCAGCGCGGCATGGACCGCACCCGCGCCGACTACATGGGCATGCTCGGCACCGTGATGAACTGCCTGGCGCTCCAGGACTTCCTCGAGCAGCTCGGCGTCGACACGCGCGTGCAGACCGCGATTCCGATGTCCCAGGTCGCCGAGTCCTACATCCCACGCCGCGCGATGCGGCACATGGAGAAGAACCGCGTCGTCATCTTCGGCGCCGGTGCCGGTCTGCCGTACTTCTCCACCGACACGGTGGCAGCACAGCGGGCGCTCGAGATCCACGCCGACGAGGTGCTCATCGCGAAGAACGGCGTCGACGGGGTCTACACCGCTGATCCGAAGCTCGACCCGAACGCCGTGAAGATCGACGAGATCAGCTACCAGGAGGCTCTGCAGAAGGGACTCAAGGTCGTCGACGCGACCGCGTTCTCCCTCTGCATGGACAACCGGCTTCCGATGCATGTCTTCGGCATGGAAGGGGAGGGCAACCTGCGGAAGGCGATCTCCGGCGAGAAGATCGGCACCGTCGTCAAGTAGCCGGCAGCACGCAGGGTCATCCCGGGGGTGCGCCGACCAGGATCCGCTGGTCAGGCACCCACCACCGACACACCGGCGGAGACGAATCCGCCGTGGTCCGAGCGCGCCAAACGCGAGCTCGGACACATAGAATGTTCACACAGCTCCAATCGACTGAAAAGAGTGTCTCGTGATTGAAGAAACACTGGCAGAGGCCAGGGAGAAGATGGACAAGGCCGTGGAATTCACGCAAGAGGACTTTGCGTCGATCCGCACCGGCCGGGCCAACCCCGCGCTCTTCGCGAACATCGAGATCGAATACTACGGAGCGCCGACGCCGCTCCAGCAGCTCGCCTCGTTCCAGACGCCGGAAGCGCGCACGATCCTCATCACTCCCTACGACCGGGGCACCCTCGGCGACATCGAGAACGCGCTGCGCAACTCCGACATCGGCGCCAACCCCGCCAACGACGGCAACGTCATCCGCGTCGTCCTCCCCGAACTCACCGAGGAGCGCCGCAAGGAGTACGTGAAGATCGTCAAGGGCAAGGCCGAGGACGGCAAGGTCTCGATCCGCAACATCCGCCGCCACGCCAAGGAGACCCTCGAGCGGATCAAGAAGGACGGCGAAGCCGGTGAGGACGAGGTCACCCGGTCGATCTCCGAACTCGACGACATCACGAAGAAGAAGGTCGACTCGATCGACAAGCTCCTCGATCAGAAGGAAGCTGAGCTCCTCGAGGTCTGATGATCGCGTTGTCGACACCTGAGACTCCCGCATCCGATCCGACCCCGGCAGAGGGGTCGGATCGGGGCGCGTCTGCGCAGGTTCCGTTCCCGAAGAGACGCGACCTGCGCGGCACCGACACGGTCTACTCCGCCGCCGAGGTGGAGGTCGAGGCCGCTCCGGCGCCGAAGGACTACGGGCGGGCAGGTCGCAACCTTCCCGCCGCGATCGGCATCGGACTGCTCATCGGCGGAGTCGTCCTCGTCTCCCTCATCTTCTTCCCCGAGTCCTTCATCTTCGTCATCCTCATCGCCATCGTCGCGGCGATGTGGGAGCTCGCGAACGCGCTCTCGCGCTCGGGCTCCCTCGTCTCACGGATTCCCGTGATGATCTCGGCGGCCTGCATGGTCGTCGCCACGTACTTCGGCGGTCGCGAGGCCCTGTGGGTGACCTTCGCCGCCAGCGCCGGCGCCGTCATGCTCTTCACGATGGTCGAGCGCCGGAAGAACGCCGTCAAGGACGTCTCCCTCTCCCTCTTCGCGCTCACCTACGTGGGCCTCATGGCGTGCTTCGTCGTCTATCTCCTCACCCTGCCCGACGGCAACCTCTACGTCATCATCTTCCTCGCCAGCGTCGTCGCCTCCGACATCGGCGGCTACGTCTTCGGCGTCCTCTGGGGCAAGCATCCGATCGCTCCGCGGATCTCACCGAAGAAGTCGTGGGAGGGCTACGCCGGATCCGTCGTCTTCACCGCCGCCGTCGCGACGACGCTCGCGGTCACCCTCCTCGGCGCCCCCTTCTGGACGGGTCTGATCATCGGCGTCGTCATTCCCGCCTTCGCCACCCTCGGCGACTTCAGCGAGTCGATGATCAAACGCGATCTCGACCTCAAGGACATGGGCACCCTGCTGCCCGGACACGGCGGCGTGATGGACCGTCTCGACTCGATCCTCCCGACCGCCCCCGTCGCGCTCGTGATGTTCTCCGTTCTCCCCGGTTTCCTCTGAGCCCAGTCCGCGGAAGCGGTGATCGCCGAGGCGGTCGCGGGCCGGCTCCGGGTGGTCCCGACCACAACCCGCCTGTCCACAGACCATGAGACAATGGGCGGGTGAGTGCATCAGGTGGAAGCAGACAAGTCAGACCCGTCGTCGAGCATGCCGACGGCACGACGTCGACGACCCCGATGCGCGACGGTCGTCCGCTGCTCAACTTCAAGTCACCGCGCGTCGCGCAGCCGCAGCAGCACCTCGCGGACATGACGATGGACGAGCGCATCGCCGCCGTCGAGGAGATGGGACTGCCCGCCTTCCGCGCCAAGCAGCTGTCCAATCACTACTTCACCCGGTACCACACCGACGTCGAGTCGATGACCGACCTGCCCAAGGACCTGCGCGGGCCCCTGGCGGAGCGCTTCTTCCCGCCCCTGCTCACCGAGGTGCGCCGCCTGACGACGGAGAACGGCGACACCATCAAGTTCCTCTGGCGACTCTTCGACGGCGCCCTCGTCGAATCGGTGCTCATGCGCTACCGCAACCGCATCACCCTGTGCGTGTCGAGTCAGTGCGGCTGCGGCATGAACTGCCCGTTCTGTGCGACCGGCCAGCAGGGGCTGACCCGGAACATGTCGACGGCTGAGATCGTCGAACAGGTCATCCGCGCCAACCAGGCGATCGCCGCCGGTGAGCTCGCACCCCTGAAGTCGGGCACGGTCGCCGACGACGAGGTCGCCCTCGGCGCCGAAGCCGACGAAGAGCAGGGGGAGACCCCGGACGGCGCCACCGGGGCGGGCGCAGGTCAGGCGGGGGCCACCTCGGCGAACGGACCCGAACGGGTGACGAACATCGTCTTCATGGGCATGGGCGAACCCCTGGCCAACTACAAGCGCGTGATGAACGCGGTGCGGCACTTCGTCGCCCCCGCGCCCGAGGGCCTGGGCATGTCGGCCCGGCGGATCACGGTCTCGACGGTCGGGCTCGTGCCCGGTATCAACAAGCTCGCGGCCGAGGACATCCCCGTCACCTTCGCACTCAGCCTCCATGCGCCCGACGATGAGCTGCGCAACGAGATGATCCCCGTCAACACGCGCTGGAACGCCGACGAGGCGATCGACGCCGCCTTCAACTACTACAAGGTCACCGGGCGGCGGGTGAGCATCGAATACGCGCTCATCAAGGACATGAACGACCATGCCTGGCGCGCCGACCTGCTCGCGAAGAAGCTCAACGCGCGCGGCCGCGGCTGGGTCCACGTCAATCCGATCCCGCTCAACCCGACGCCGGGATCGGTGTGGACGGCCTCGGAACCGGAGGTCGCGAACGAATTCGTCCGCCGCCTCGTCGATGCCGGCGTGCCGACGACGATCCGCGACACCCGCGGCTCCGACATCGACGGCGCGTGCGGGCAGCTCGCCGCCGCCGACTGAGCACCGCGGCGGCCCACGGGCCCGTCGCTGACACGGCATCGGCCGGACACTCCATCTATCATGGTGGAAACGACTTATTGTGCGATTCGCTTCTGGAGGAATCATGGCGGACACGACGTTCCCTCGAATGTCGGGTTGGAAGAACGGCTACGACCCCAAACAGGTCGACAGCTTCTTCAAACGGGCTCGGGAATCGTTCGAACGGCCGACCCCGCAGCCTGGTGACCTCGACTCGCGTGCCGTGCGCACCGTCGGCTTCGACCTCGTCCGCAAGGGCTACCATGTCGCCGTCGTCGACGCCGCCCTCGACCGCCTCGAGGACGCGTTCGCCAAGCAGGCCCGCGACCGTCTCATCGCCCAGTCCGGACAGGACGCATGGGTGCAGGAGCTCACCCGGGTCGCGGCGTCGCTGCGCGGCCGACTCGTCCGCGACGCGGGGGAGCGGTTCGACAATCCGGCCCCCGGGGTCATCGGCTACGACATCGCCCAGGTCGACGACATGTGTGAGAAGGTCAACTCCTACTTCACACAGGGGGTGGCGATGAGCGTCGACCAGGTGCGCCGCGTCCTGTTCAAGACGGCGAAGGGCAACAAGGCCTACGACGAGGACCAGGTCGACGCGTTCATCGACCGCGTCGTCGAGGTGATGGCCTCCGTTGACTGACATCCACTGGTTCAGCAAGCCCGCCGGTGATGACGCCGGGACCCTCAACCCCGTCTATGACGTCCTCGACCATCCGATCGCCATGGGCGGTGCCGATGACATCGTCGTCACCGGTGACACGCCCGAAGCGCCGCTCATCGACGGCCGTGAGGTCACCGATCCGCGGCTCATCAGTGCCCTGTCCAAGCCTGTCGAACTCGATCGCGCCGAGGTGCTCGACCGCAGTGCGAAGCTCGGCGGGATCCTGCGCGCCATGGGTGTCGATCCTGAGCAGACGCAGGTGCGCATCGACGCCGAGGTGCCCGCGGCGGCACGCGCGCTGAGCACGCTCGCGGCCCTGCGCATCGGCATGGTCGTCGATGCCCGCAGCAGCGAGGGTGCCGGTGCTGACGACGTGACCGTCGTGCGCATCCACCCGATCGACGCGGAAGCGATCGAACCGGGGCGCGCTGTCGTCAAGGTCATCCGCTCGCGCTTCGAAGGCGTGGGCATCACGGTCGACGGGCAGACGGCGAACCTCGATCAGGCGATGCGCGATTCCCGCGTCGAATCCGCCGTCGTCGTCCCCCTCGATGCGAAGCGCACGATCGCCCTCACCGACGATGGGGCCGTCGCGGCCGCCGACGGGGTGGAGTGGCTCGAGGAGACCGTCCTCGCCGAGCAGTGATGCCGACGGTGCGCTGGACGGCAGACGTCGTTCTGCGCGCCGAATGTCGCAGCGTCGGCTGAAAGTGCGCTCAGCGCCCGCCGGGGGTCTGTTCGCCGACAGTGCGAGTGGCGGCCAGAAGTCGTTCCGTCTGCGAGAAGTGCGCGGACAGACAGAAATGTCGGCCAGAAGTGCGAGCGCAGGGAACTGGTTTCCCGCATTCGCACTTCTGGCCGACAGTCGCATTCGTGTCGCGTCGCATTCGTGTCGCGGCGGCCTCATGTCGCAGCGGCGCTGACGCCGACGACAGCGCCTCCGCCGCGGCGGCGCGTCAGTTCGCGAAGGCGTTGATGCCCGTCAGCGCGCGTCCGATCGTGAGCTGGTGGACCTCGTGAGTGCCCTCGTAGGTGAGGACGGTCTCGAGGTTGACCGCGTGGCGCAGCGGCGGGTATTCGCTCGTGATGCCCGAACCGCCGAAGAGCGCGCGCAGGTCGCGGCAGACGTTCATCGCGGTGTCGACGTTGACCATCTTGCCGAGGCTGATCTGCTCGGGACGCACGCCCTTCTCCGAGTCCTTGAGCTCACCGAGGTGGGCGGCGAGCAGCGTGATCTGCGAGTACTGGCCGAAGGCTTTCGCGAGCTTCTGCTGCGAGATCTGGAACGAGGAGATCGGGCGGTCGAACTGGATGCGGGTGCCCGTGTACTCGATCGCCGAGAGGAGGGCGTCGCGGGCGGCGCCGGTGACGCCGAAGACGATGCCGAAGCGGGCCTCGGACAGGCACGACAGCGGCGCCTTGAGTCCCTTCGCCTCCGGCAGCATCGCATCCTCGGGGAGGCGGACGTTGTCGAGGACGATCTCACCGGTGATCGAGGCGCGCAGGGAGATCTTGCGGTGGATCTCCGGGGTCTGCACACCCTCGGTGTTCGTGGGGACGACGAAGCCGCGGATGACCGGGCGGCCCTTCTCATCGGTCTCCTCGGTCTTGGCCCACACGACCATGACATCGGAGACCGGCGAGTTCGTGATCCACATCTTCGCGCCGTTGAGGATCCAGTCGGACCCGTCCCTGCGCGCCGTCGTCTTCATCCCCGAGGGGTCGGAGCCGACATCGGGTTCGGTGAGGCCGAAGCAGCCGAGAGCCTTGCCGGCGGCCATCTTCGGCAGCCATTCCTGCTTCTGCTCCTCGGATCCGTAGCGGTGGATGGCGAACATCGCGAGCGAGCCCTGCACGGACACGAGCGAGCGCAGGCCGGAGTCGATGGCTTCGAGCTCCCGGCAGGCGAGCCCGTACTGCGTGGCCGTCGACCCACCGCAGCCGTAGCCGTCGAGGTGCATGCCGAGGACGCCGAGCTCTCCGAGGCCTTCGGCGAGTTCGCGGGCGGGAATGGTCGCATCGAGGAAGTAGTCGCCGATCTTCTCCCGCACGTTCTCATCGAGCCACTTGCGGACGACGTGCGCGAATTCGAGGTCATCGGCGTCGAAGACCGAATCCAGTCCCAGGATCTCGTCGGGGCTCATCGTTGCACTCATCTATACCTCTCTCGCCATTGATCGCATGTGCATCGCCCACGCCGAGAAAGCCGCTGTCGAGTCATTTCCCAGAGAACTTTGGCATCATCGGTAGGCGTGAGCGAACGTAAGATCATTGTAGTCGGGTCGACCGGATCGGTCGGTACGCAGGCCCTCGACGTCCTGGCTGAGAACGCAACCGATTTCGCAGTCGTCGGGCTTGCCGGAGGGTCCCAGATGGACCTCCTCCTGGGCCAGGCCCTCGACTTCTCCGTCCCCGTCATCGGCCTGACGACCCCTCCCGCAGGCGGCGAGGACGAGGTGCGGAACCGGTTGTCCGAACTCGCCGCCGAGCGCGGAATCAGTGTTCCCGTTCGTGAAATCCATCTCGGGGACGATGCCGCCGAGGCGGTCGCCGGCCAACCGGCCGACATCGTCCTCAACGCGGTGACCGGGGCCGCCGGACTCGGAGCGACGCTTGCGGCACTGGCGAGCGGCACCGATGTCGCCCTGGCGAACAAGGAGTCCCTCATCATCGGCGGCTCCCTCGTCCTCGACGCCGCGCAGCGGACCGGAGCCCGGCTCATCCCCGTCGACAGCGAGCACTCCGCGATCGCTCAGGCTCTGCGCTCGGGCACGCACGGTGAGGTGAGCAGACTCGTCATCACCGCCTCGGGCGGGCCGTTCCGCGGCATGACCCGCGACGCTCTGCGCCGGGTCACGCCCGCCCAGGCGCTCAAGCACCCGACCTGGTCGATGGGCTCGATGATCACGATCAACTCGGCGACCCTGGTCAACAAAGGCCTCGAGGTCATCGAAGCCCACCTGCTCTTCGACATCGACTTCGACCGCATCGAGGTCGTCGTCCACCCGCAGAGCCAGATCCACTCGATGGTCGAGTTCACTGATGCCTCGACGATCGCGCAGATCTCGCCACCGGACATGCGCCTGCCCATCGCCTACGCCCTCGGCACTCAGGATGACGGGAGCACGCGCCGGGTGACCTCCGGTGCGGTGCCGAACAACTGGGGCCAGCCCATGCACTGGTCGTTCGAGCCGGTCAACCATGTCGCGTTCCCCGCACTCGGGCTCGCGATCGAAGCCGGAAAGCGCGCCCGCAGCTACCCGGCGGTGTTCAACGCCGCCAACGAGGTGCTCGTCGCCGCCTTCATCGCCGGCGACATTCCTTTCACGGGCATCGACTCCGGTCTCGAGAAGGCTCTCGCGGCACACGAGCCGGCACCCGAGCACACGGTGGAGACCGTGCTCGCCGCCGACGCCTGGGCGCGGGACTTCGCGCGCGCACACGTGGCGGCCCAGACCGCGGACGGCGATGCGGTGCGCACCGCCTCGGCGACCTCCGGTTCGCAGCCGGCCGGCGTCGGCGTGAGCACCGGCGGGGAGTGAGATGACCGTCGTCCTCTTCATCGTCGGGATCATCCTCTTCCTCCTCGGCATCTCGATCTCGATCGCCCTCCACGAACTCGGCCACCTCACCCCGGCGAAGAGGTTCGGGGTCAAGGTCACCCATTACATGGTCGGGTTCGGGCCGACGCTCTTCTCGTTCAAGCGCGGTGAGACCGAGTACGGGATCAAGGCGCTGCCGCTCGGCGGTTTCATCGCGATGCCGGGCATGTACCCGCCACTCGATGCGACGAAGCAGCGCGCCGAGGCACCCGCCCTGCAGTCGGGTGCTCAGGGGCAGTCGGGCACCGCCGGACAGCCGGGCGCTCCGGGACAGTCGACTGCCGACCTCGGCGACGCCACCGCTGCGCATGAGGCCGCCGCTCCCGGCGACCACCTCGGCGCCGGCGACGAGGCGACCCTGCGACCGCGGACGAAGCGGAAGGGACGGCTGTTCGAGAACACGATGGCCGACGCCCGGGAGATGTCGAACGACGAGATCGAGCCGGGGGAGGAGCACCGGACGTTCTACGCCCTCAGCGTGCCCAAACGACTCGTCGTCATGTTCGCCGGCCCCTTCGTCAACCTCGTCCTCGGCATCGTCATCATGGCGATCTCGCTGCTCGGCATCGGCGTGATGACCCCGACGACAACGGTGCAGACCGTCGTCGAATGTGCGGTTCCCGCCACGGAGGCCGCCCAGCGACCGGCCGCGGACCGCAACGCGTGTCTGCCCGGTGACCAGCTCACGCCCGCGTGGGAGGCCGGTTTCGAACCCGGCGATCGGATCACCTCGGTGGCCGGCGTGGAGACGGAGAACTGGGACGAGCTGTCCTCGGTCATCAAGGACCATGCGGGGGAGAGGGTCGAGGTCGACTTCGTCCGCGACGGTGCCGCGCAGACGGTGACCGTGCCGATCATCGCCCACGAACGTCCTCGCGTCGACGATCGCGGCAACCTCATGACGAACCCCGACGGCACCCCGCAGACGGTGACGGAGGGCTTCCTCGGCATCGGCCCCGTCCAGGAGCGGCAGCCGCTGCCGCTCAGCGAATTCCCCGGAGCGGTGTGGGACCAGGTCACCGGCGTGTTCAGGGCCATCGTCACGCTGCCGGTCAAACTCGTCGACATCGCTCAGGTCGCCACGGGTGCGAAGGAGCGCGACCCCGAAGGCCTCGTCGGCATGGTCGGCGTCGGTCGCGTCGCCGGTGAGATCGTCTCGACCGATGACCTGCAGGTCGTCGAGAAGGCGCAGTTGGGGCTCGGCGTGCTCGGCTCGCTCAACATCTTCCTCTTCGCGTTCAACATGATCCCGCTGCTGCCGCTCGACGGCGGTCACATCGCCGTCGCGCTCTACGAAGGCGCGAGGCGCCGGATCAACCGGTGGCGTGGGCGCGGGAAGATCGGGCCCTTCGACACGGCGAAGCTGCTGCCGCTGACGTACGTCGTCATCGGCCTCATGCTCTGCATGACCGCGCTCCTCGTCTACGTCGACCTCGTCAAACCGATCACCCTCGACGCGATCTTCAACTCGGCCCGCTAGGCGCGGTTGCACCGGCAGCCCCCGTGCGGCCCCGCCCGCAACGGGCTCCTGCGGCCGTGCCCTTCCGGCCGGGCCCTGCCGACCGGCCCGGTGCTGGGAGGCTTTCAGTCGCTCAGGGTGATCGCCTGAACATCGCCGAGGTGGTCGAGACGAACCGTGATCGACGCCGTGTCCGTGATCGCCACGGTTCCCAGCAGACGGGTCTCCATCGTGAGGTCGTCGACGGTCACCGGTGCGGTCGGTGCGACGCCGTGGTCGCGGCACCAGGCGGCATGGCGTTCCCTCCTCTCCTCGCGCGGCTCATCGAGATCCATATTCACCGCGAAGTGGGCATCGGCGAAGGCGTCGTCCCAGTCGAGCACCGCAGCGGCTGCCCCGAGGACGGTCCGGCCGGTGCGCGGGCCCGCCGGCAGCGGGTGGGTCGGCGCGGGCGTGGACTCGCGCGGGAGGACCGGGGCAGCCGAGGTCAGAGGGACGTCCGCCGGCACCTCCGGGATCTCGTCGGCGCGCCCGATCGCGGCCAGCCACCCGGCGTCGACGGCGTCGCGGACGATGCGTTCGGCCGGATAGTACGTGGTGTTGCCGAGGACGACGATCCCGAGGTTCAGCCCGGGAAACCACCTCATATGGGAGCCGAAGCCCGGGTAGCCGCCCGAATGGCCGAGCACCGGCCCGAACCGGGAGTCCTCACGGTGGATGAGCCCGTAGCCGTAGGCGACGTCCTCGGTGTGCAGGCGGCTCGTCTCGACCGCGATGGGCCGGTGCGGCCGCTGGCCCCCGGTGAGCACCGTGGACCAGGCCCCGGGAGCGCTGCTCGCCTCGGCGTCGAGGGAATCGAGGTGGACGTTCATCCAATTGCAGACATCGGCCGCGGTCGAGACCATGCCGCCGATCGCGGAGAACGCCCCCGGCCTCGTCGGTTCGAGGACGTGGGCGCGTCCGCGCCTGTCGATGCGCAGGCCGGGGACGAGATCGGGGAAGTCGGCGACGTCGAAGCCGGTGCGGGTCATCTGCAGGGGAACGGTCACCTCGGTGGTCACCATCTCCGGAAGAGTGCGGCCGGTGACGGACTCCGCGGCGAGGCCGAGCAGCGCGTACCCGAGGTTGCAGTACTCGAAGCCTGTGCCGGGTTCGGCGATCGGCACGAGCGGCCCCTGGAGATAGGTGAGGAAGTCGAAGCTGCTCATCGACTCCATCCGGTCCGCCCACGGGTCGTCCTTGCCGAACCCCGTGCCCATCGTCAGGCACTCGCGGCTGGTGAGCTCACCGACCGCTGTGCCCTTGAGATCGGGCACGAGGAAGTACATCGGGTAGTCGAGGTTGAGACCTGAGGCCTCGAGCGACCCGATCATCGCTGCCGTGAACGACTTCGTCATCGACGCGATGCGGTAGGGCCGGTGGGCATTGGTCAGCTTCGCCTCGGCGTTCTGGACGCCGTGGCGCTCGAGGACGCCGTACGCCAACTCCCCGCCGAGGGCCGACAGCTCGTCGGCGGCACGGAGGAGGCGTCGCAGGACGACATCGATGTCGGGCGCGACCGGGGCGGTCATCGTCGCTCCACGGGAGATTCGGTCTCGCTGCGGTCGCGACCGAGCAGGGTCGCAAGGGAGTCGCGCGGGTCGGTGCGTCGCGACAGGGCGAAGAGCACGACTCCGAGGACGATCCAGACGACGAGGATGATGTACTCGTGCGGCCAGACGAGTGAGGACCCGGTTCCCGGCCAGAGCGCGAGAACGATGACGCCGAGGGCACCGATCGCGCCGAGGAGGGAGAATCCCGTGGCGATCGCCGATCTCGGGGCGCGCGAGGCAGGCAGCCGGAGGTTGGCGACGACGACCATGATCCACACGACCCCCAGATAGATGCCGCCGGTGTCGAGGAACCACGTCACCGCCCCCGGGCCGAGCCAGCCCAGGCCCAGGGTGATGACGAGGGTGAAGATCAGTGCGGTGCGCGGTGTTCCCGAGCGCTCGTCAACGGCGGCGAGGCGGCGCGGGAGGAGGTCGGCGCGGCCCATGGCGACGAGGATCCGGGAGGAGGCGACGAAGAGACCGAGGAAGCTGGTGAGCAGCCCGAGCACGGCGATCGCGTAGGCGACTCCGCCGAGGACGGGGAACCCGGCCGCCCGGAACGCGTCGACGGTGCCGAGCTCCATGCCGGCGACCTCCTCCCAGGGTCGGACCCATGCCGTCGCGAGGAGGACGAGGACGTAGAAGCTGCCGGCGATGATGACCGTCCACACCACTGTGCGACCGATCCTGCGCGGGGAGATCTTGGCGTCCTCGGCGAGGACGGCGACGAGTCCGAAGCCGGAGAGGAACGTCATGCCCGGAACGACGAAGCGCAGCGTGTCCGTCACGGGAGTCGCATCGGGGGCGAAGGCGGGGAGGAAGTTGTCCGGACTGCCGGCGCTGAATCCGGTGACGATGAGGGCGAGGCCGCCGGCGATGATGAGGGCGAACATGAGGATCTGCACCTGCGCACCCACACTGATCCCGTACCAGTTGAGGGCGAAGAACGCGAGAGTCAGTCCGATCCCGATCGCCAAGCCGGGCAGGTACACGGTCTCGTCGTTGATCGTGTAGAGCGGAATCGTGTTGAGTCCGGGAACGAAACGGCCGAGCAGGTAGCCGAACGCCGTGACGTAGAAGGCCAGGGAGGAGACATAGGCGCCGAGCAGCATCCACCCGGTGAGAAATGACGCGCCGCGCCCGAGTGCGGCGAAGGAGAACACGACTTCACCGCCGGCGCGCGGAAACGCCTGCGCGAGACGGGCGTAGGCGAGCGCGACACAGGCCGCCAGCGCCACGCCGAGACAGAGGCCGAGGATGACGCCCCCGGCCCCGTAGGCGTCGAAGAACGTCGAGTTCGTGTAGATCCAACTCGCTCCGACGACGCCGGCGACTCCGAAGGCGAGCAGCTGGACGGTGCCGAGACTCCGCTTCAAGTCGGTCATGGGAACTCCATCCTCAGGCTGTCGGTTCTTGTCACCGCACATTACCGAACGCCCCTGACGCGGCTGCCCGACACCGCGCCGCACACTGCCTCCCACGGCCGCCGAGCGCACTCCGGTGGACTCGCCCCACCTCGGCGCTGACAGGAAACCTCCAGGTCGTGAGCGATCACACCGGAGCCGCCCGACCGGGACGATGGTTGTCGTCCTACAATGAGAGTGACTCGTACTATCGGGCTGTCACGGCTGCCGATCCAGCCGCACAGCCCCAATGAAGGGATCGTCTTCGTGACATCGGTCAACCTCGGCATGCCAGCTCCTCCGCCTCCCGTTCTCGCACCTCGGCGGAAGACCCGGCAGATCCACGTCGGCAAGGTGGGAGTCGGGTCCGACTACCCCATCAGCGTCCAATCGATGACGACGACGCCGACGACGGACATCAACGCCACCCTCCAGCAGATCGCCGAGCTCACGGCCTCCGGCTGCGACATCGTCCGCGTCGCCTGCCCGTCCGCCGATGACGCCGCCGCCCTCCCCGCGATCGCACAGAAGTCGCAGATCCCCGTCATCGCCGACATCCACTTCCAGCCGAAGTACGTCTACGCGGCGATCGACGCCGGCTGCGCGGCCGTGCGCGTCAACCCCGGCAACATCCGCAAGTTCGACGACCAGGTCAAGGAGATCGCGGCCGCCGCGAAGGATGCCGGCACCTCGATCCGGATCGGCGTCAACGCCGGTTCGCTCGACAAGCGGATCATGGAGAAGTTCGGCAAGGCCACCCCTGAGGCGCTCGTCGAATCCGCGGTGTGGGAGGCCTCCCTGTTCGAGGAGCACGACTTCCACGACTTCAAGATCTCCGTCAAGCACCACGACCCGGTCGTCATGGTCAGGGCATATGAGATGCTCGCCGAACGCGGCGACTGGCCGCTCCACCTCGGCGTCACCGAGGCGGGACCGGCGTTCCAGGGCACGATCAAGTCCGCCACCGCATTCGGCGCGCTGCTGTCGAAGGGCATCGGCGACACGATCCGCGTGTCCCTGTCGGCTCCGCCCGTCGAAGAGGTCAAGGTCGGCAACCAGATCCTCGAGAGCCTCAACCTCAAGCCGCGCAAGCTCGAGATCGTCTCGTGCCCGTCGTGCGGTCGCGCACAGGTCGATGTCTACACCCTCGCGGAGAAGGTGACCTCGGGGCTTGAGGGCATGGAGGTTCCGCTGCGCGTGGCCGTCATGGGCTGCGTCGTCAACGGTCCCGGTGAGGCGCGCGAAGCCGACCTCGGCGTGGCCAGCGGCAACGGCAAGGGCCAGATCTTCGTCAAGGGCGAGGTCATCAAGACCGTGCCGGAGTCGCAGATCGTCGAGACCCTCATCGAAGAGGCCATGCGCATCGCCGAGGAGTCGGACGTCCCGTCCGGGCCGCCGGAAGTCGTCGTCGGCTGATCGAGCCGATGTGTTGAGACTAGCTCCCCTCGGGCACCGGCACACGGCATGGCTGACCAGCCTGCTCGCCCTCAATCCCTGCGAGAACGTCTACCTCCTCGCCCTCCTCGACGTCACCGGCACCGCGGCGACGAATTCCCCGGGCGGAACCATCTACGGCGTCTTCGACGGCGACCGGCCCGTCGCCGCTTACTGGGTGGGCGGCAACATCATCCCCGTCAACGCGAGCCCCGAGACGAACGCGGTGCTCGCCGCGAAGCTCAACGCCGACGGCCGGTCGTCGTGTTCGCTCATCGGGCGGCGCGAGATCATCATGGACCTCGACAGCCGCCTGGGCTGGGGCAGGCCGCGCGGCGTGCGCGAACGCCAGCCCCTGCTGGCGATCAGCTCGGACCCTGACGTCGCCCCCGACCCCGAGGTGCGACTGGCGACCCTCGACCAGCTGCCGACGGTCTTCCCCGCCAGCGTCGACATGTTCACGAAGGAGGTCGGCTTCTCGCCCATCGAGGGCGGCGAGTCGAGCTACCTCGCACGCGTGCGCGGCATCATCCGCGGCGGCAACTGCTTCGTCCGGATCTCCCCGACACTGCCCAGCGGCAGTCCAGCACCGAGGTGGCCCGCCACCGACCGTGCCGAGCAGGTGCTCTTCAAGGCCGACATCGGCATCCGCTCGCCGCGCATCGTCCAGGTCCAGGGCGTGTGGGTCCATCCCGACACGCGCAACCACGGGCTCGGTGCCGCAGGCATGGCCGCCGTCGTCACGCAGACGCGGGCGGCCGGGCATCCGACGGTCAGCCTCTATGCCAATGACTACAACGAGGCGGCGCTGCGGATGTACAAGCGCGTCGGCTTCGACCAGGTCGGCACCTTCGCGACCGTGATGTACTGAGGCTCTGGCCTCGATGCACTGAGGCCCTGGCCTCGGTGCACAGAGGCCCTGGCCTTGCTACCGCTGAGAGTCGCGGCCGCGGAGCCGGTCGAGGTCGCGCCGGTCCTTCTTCGTCGGCCGTCCCAGCCCCTTGTCGCGCTTCGGGACGAACCCGCGCAGCGCAGGGTCGGGCGCGGGGGTGAGATCCTCGTAGGCACCGACGGCGATCGCAGCACCCGGCCGCGTGGGGAGGATGCCCGTTATCCTCCAGATGAACTCGGTGCCGGACTTGCGGACGCGGACCTCCTGACCGATCGTCACCTTCTGCGCGGCCTTGACCCGCTGCCCGTCGACCTGGAAGTGTCCGCCGCGGCACGCCTGGGTGGCGAGGTTGCGGGTCTTGAACATCCGCGCCGTCCACAGCCACACGTCGATGCGCACCGCCGCCCCCGGCGTCCGGTCAATCTCCATCGAGGCCGCCCCTGGCATCCTGTCGCAGTGCGATCTCCGAGCGTCGCGTGAACGTCTGCGCCGGCCGCCCGCGCCCCTGCGTCACCGCGCGCCCCGTCGCATCGAGCAACGGCAGCATCGTCCGCCGGAAGGTGTCGGCCTGCATCTCCTCACCGGCGACGACCTCGTGGAGGGCGCGCAGCTGCCTGAGGGAGAACTCCGCGGGCAGCAGGCCGAAGGGGTCCGGGGTCCGCTCGTGAAGAGCGCGGAGGCGGTGGACGGCGACGCGGACGATCTCCTGATGCTCCTCGCTGAGCTCATGGACCGTGTGGACGGGAACGAGCTTCCGCCGACCGGACGGAGCGCCGGCCTCTGCCTCGGCGAGAGGCCGGCCGGAAACCACGCCATCGCGGTTCCCGGTGCCCCCATCGGCGAGGCCGACATCGGCGGCGGAGAGGACGTCGAGGTGGGCGACCGAGATCACCCAACCGCGGTCGTCGCGGTCGGGCTGGTCGAAGACGTGGAGCTGGACGGGGGAGCGGTCGACGAGCTGCGCCTTCTCGCGCAGGCACCGGGCGACCGCCTCGGCGAGGCGTTCCTGCGGACGCAGAATCGACCCGGGCAGCTGCCACCGACCGTCCCGGGACCGGGTGAGGAGCACGTGCAGCCCACGACCGGGCACGGGGCAGAGGACGGCAGTGTCGACGGCGACCGAGGGTCGGGGGAACTGCGAGAGGGTTGTCGTGTCAGGCATGCTCTTTATGATCGGGTCAGCGGAATCGGCAGCGCTGACCAGTCTAGTTCGCCCGCCGACTGCCGCCGAACGCACACCAGGGCTCCTGCCGCACGCACCCAGCGGCGGCCGCGGGCGAAGGGGCCTGCGACCGCGATTCGGGGCACCGCCTCGGCGAAGGGAGGGATCGATGACAGCACACCGGTCGACGTCGGCCCAGCCCCGATGATCGGCGAATGGACGCGCGCGCACGCAGGCGGATAATGTTCGGACTGATACCCCCACGTCGCCCGAGGAGAAACATCCATGGCCCTGCGCATGTCGTCGCTGTTCGTCCGGACTCAGAAGGAAGACCCGGTCGGCGCCGAGGTCGCCAGCCACAAGCTGCTCCACCGGGCCGGCTACATCCGCAGGTCGGCCCCGGGCATCTACACGTGGCTGCCGCTGGGACTTGCGGTGCTCGGCAAGATCGAGGCGATCGTCCGCGACGAGATGTCCCGGGCCGGATCGCAGGAAGTCCACTTCCCGTCCCTGCTGCCCGCCGAGGTCTACAAGCAGTCCGGCCGCTGGGAGGCCTTCGGGCCCGACCTCTTCAGCCTCCAGGATCGGAAGAAGAACGACTACATCCTCGCGCCCACGCACGAGGAGTTCTTCACCCTGCTCGTCAAGGACCTCTACTCCTCGTACAAGGACCTGCCGCTGTCGATCTACCAGATCCAGACGAAGTACCGCGATGAGGCCCGCCCCCGCGCCGGACTGCTGCGCGGTCGCGAGTTCATCATGAAGGACGCCTACTCCTTCGACATCGACGACGCCGGCCTCGACGCCTCCTACGAGGCGATGCGGGTGGCCTACATCCGCGCGTTCGCCCGCCTCGGCATCCCGAGCCTGCCCGTCAAGGCGACCCCCGGCGCGATGGGCGGATCCGGCACCGAGGAGTTCATCTACCCCTCCGAGGTCGGTGAGGACACCTTCGTCCGCTCACCCGGCGGCTACGCGGCCAACGTCGAAGCCGTCACCTCGATCGTGCCCGAGGCGATCCCGTACGAGAACTCGCCGGCCGCCCACGTCGAGGACACCCCCGACACCCCGACGATCGAGACTCTCGTCGCCGCCGCGAACGCGAACCATCCCCGCTCCGACCGCGCATGGACGGCCGCGGACACCCTGAAGAACGTCGTCTGCGCCGTCACCCACCCCGACGGCACCCGCGAGGTCATCGTCATCGGCCTGCCCGGCGACCGCGAGGTCGACCTCGACCGCGCCGCCGGCACCGGCATGCTCAGCAACGGCGAAGTCGACATCGAAGCCGCGACCGCCGAGGACCTCAGCCTCCACCCGGAACTCGTCAAGGGCTACATCGGCCCGGGCCTCGACCTCGAGAACCCGGTCCTGGGCACCGAGGGCAGCACGAAGATCCGCTACCTCCTCGACCCCCGCATCGTCGACGGCACCCGCTGGATCACCGGCGCGAACGCACACGGCAAGCACGTATTCGACCTCGTCGCCGGGCGTGACTTCACCGCCGACGGCACGATCGAAGCCGCCGAGGTCGTCATCGGCGACCCCGCCCCCGACGGCTCGGGTCCGCTCGAACTCGCCCGCGGCGTCGAGATCGGCCAGATCTTCAAGCTCGGCCGCAAGTACGCCGAAGCCCTCGACCTCACTGTCCTCGATCAGAACGGCAAGGCCACGACCGTGACCATGGGTTCCTACGGTCTCGGCGTCACCCGGGTCATGGCCTGCATCGCCGAGGAGTACCACACCGAGGGCGGCCTGCTCTGGCCCCAGCATCTCGCTCCCGCCGACGTCCACATCATCGCCGCCGGCAAGGGCGAGGAGATCAACACCGTCGCCGAGGAGCTCACCGCCCAGTTCGAAGCCGCAGGCGTCAGCGTCCTCCTCGACGACCGGACGAAGGTCTCGCCCGGGTTCAAGTTCGCCGATGCCGAGCTCATCGGCATCCCCACGGTCGTCGTCGTCGGCCGCGGCCTGAGCGACGGGGTCGTCGAGGTCCGCGACGTCTTCGCCGGGGAGAAGCAGGAGCTTCCCGTCGCCGAGGTGGTCCCCACGACCGTGGCCAAGGTCCGGGCCGCCTATGCCGCCGCTCTCGCCGCAGCCGACGAGGCCGTCATCGAGGACTCGATCGACGCCGCCGTCGACTCGGCCGAGGTCGCCGCCGACACCGCCGAGGCCGAGTCCGCTCCCGCGGAGTGACCCGCCGGAGATGAGCGACGTTCTCACCGGCGGCATCGACGTCACCCTCGTCATGCTCCTGTGGCTGCTGGCCGCGGGCGCCCTGGCGGGCTGGATCGATGCCGTCGTCGGCGGTGGGGGACTCATCCAGCTGCCCGCGCTGCTCCTCGTGCCGGGGATGACCCCGGTCCAAGCCGTTGCGACGAACAAGGTCGGGTCGATCGCGGGGACGACCGCCTCGGCGGTGACCTATCTGCGTCGCGTCACCCCTGACCGGTCGGCGACGATCCCGGCGGCGGCGACCGCGTTCCTCGGGGCCGTGCTCGGGGCGAAGCTCGCGACGCTCGTCCCCGCCGAGCTCTTCACCCCGATCATCCTCGCCGCGCTCATCGCCGTCGGGATCTTCACCCTGCTCAACCCCAGCCTCGGCACCGACGCCCGCCTCCGCTTCGAGGAGTCCTCGAAGCGCCACCACGCCGTGTCGTGGCTCATCGGCCTCGTCATCGGCATCTACGACGGTGTGCTCGGTCCGGGCACCGGTTCGTTCCTCGTCATCGCGTTCGTCTCGATCATCGGCTTCTCGTTTCTCCAGGCCTCGGCGACGGCGAAGATCGTCAACTGGGCGACGAACTTCGGGGCGCTCGTCTACTTCGTGCCCGACGGCCAGGTCGTGTGGCTGCTCGGTCTCGTCGTCGCCGCCGGCAACGTCACCGGAGGCATCATCGGAGCGCGGACCGCGATCGCGAAGGGTTCGGGCTTCGTGCGCATCGTCTTCATCGTCGTCGTCTCCGCAATGGTCCTCAAGCTCGGCTACGACGTCGTCGCCGACCTCATCCGGTGAGACCGGCCACCGGCTCTCACCCCTTGCCCTCAGCCCTGAGTCTCCGCCCGCGGGCCATCCTGCGACGCTGACCGCGGACCATCCTGCGCCGCCGACTGTGTGCCGGGAGAGTTCAGGTCGCGGAGTGTCGATCCGCCACGCGGAAATCGACACTTTGGGTCCTCAAGTCGGAGCGGAGGGTTGTGCGTGGAGGCAAAGGTTGTGCGAGGAGGTCGAGGCTGTGTGTGGTTGACGTGGATTGGTTGGTGAGCTGCTGAGAGTCCGCTGGGGTCAGGAAGCTGGAACCAGGAGGCAGAGAGCAGGGGTCGGGGCGCAGGAGTCGGGGAGCGGGACAGGGTGGTGCACACAACTGTGCGTCAACACCGTGGTTGGGCGGCTGGGAAGGGCCGAGGGATGGTCGCGCGGTGTGCGCCGGTTTCACAGCGAATGTGCGCCATTTCCATGGCGATTTCGGCCCTATGATCGCCCTGAACGTGGCACGGAATCCCATGGGGCACCCTCAACCTGGCGCAAAATCCCAGGCGCCGGCTCGAACACGGCGCAGCCTCCCCGCGGCCGGTCACCCGATGGGTTTGAGGGCGTGTGCGTCGACGCCGTTGACGTCGGCGCCGGAGAGCGCGCGGGCCACCCACAGCGACCGCGCGGCATCGGCGAGAGAGCTGTTCGTCCCACCCCGGGCCGAGCGCAGATACCAGAACATGTTCGTCACCTCGCGGGCGATCGCCGCCCCGATCCCGTACTGCGGGTCGATGCCGGCGAAGAGGGCGAGGTCCGCGGCGAAGCCCCGCAGCCACCCCGCCTGATCGCGGGGCGTGCGGGCGGGAATCTCGCCGAGGCGGTTCCACAGCACCGGTGCCACCGTGTACGCCGTCGGACCCGACAGCGGCTGCGGGTCGATCGCCTTCCAGGTGGCGACCCCCGAGGCATCCGGGTTGCCGGCGAGGATGTTGTAGTAATGGAGGTCGGCGTGGATGAGGGTGCTCTCCTCCGAGGTCGCGAGCGTGTGCATCCACGTCCGCGCGATCGAGAGCAGACGGGCATCGTCGCGAACCGTCTCCGACCACCCGCCGAGCATCGCGGCATCCGTGTCGAACGTCGTCAGCCACCCCGCCGCGAGATCCTGGACCCGGATGAAGTCCGGTCCGGCGGGGATCTCGAGCGACTTCTGCAGCGCACCCCACACCGGGGGCACATCGGGCAGCGGCAGCACCGAGAGATTGTCCTTCGTCCGCAGCCGCTCCTGCAGGGTGACCCGGAAGCTGCGGTCGTCCCGGATGACCCGCACCGCACCGTGCCCGTTCCACATCTTCAGCGCCCGCAGGGCCTGCGCGTGCGCGGCGGTGTGCGCCGAGGTGGGGGCCGCGAACCGCAGGACCCCTTGGTAGCTCTCCTGGGTGAGGACGGGAATGACGAGGCTCTCGCATCCGGCCCACGGGGCGCCGGGCACGTCGTCGAAGCGCAGATTCCACCGGTCGACGACCTCGTTGGCCATAAAGTCGAGGGCGGAGACCCACGCCTCGGTGCGCCCCTCACCGATGATGTCCTTCGTCGAACGGTAGAGAACGGGCGGGACCTTCACCGGTCCGCCTCCGCCCGATCGGCCCCGCCGGAATAGGAGTAGCGCAGCGGCTGCGGGGCGGCGAAGACCGCGCGCGTGCGCGCAGACTCCCACACCCGCAGGGCGGCCTGCGGGTCCGTCTGCAACCAGGGGAGCAGCGCGGCGGCGACCGCATCCTCGAGGTTGAGGGCGAGCTGTCCCGCCGACTCCGGATCGGTCGGGGAGGGGTCGAGCTGCCACGCCGGGGTGTCGGGCTGGGCGTCCTCCTCACCGAGCCTCTCGAGCATCTCGCCGGCGAGGGAGCCGAGCGATTCGAGGCGGGCGACCGCCTCGGCGCGCTGCGGGCTCTGCCGGTCGAAGCGCACCGCGAGGCGCTCATAGCCATACGACGCGGCGCGGGCCTGGTCGAGGATCGTGTTCCACTCCGCGGCGGCCGGGGCGCTCGGCGTTCCGGCGTCGTCCCGGTCCGCGGAGGTCGGGGACGGCGTCGCGTCGTCGTCGACCGCGGCGAAGGCATCCCGGAGGCGGCCGTCGGCGCCGTCGCGGATGGCCCCATCGACGGTGCCGGCGGTGAGCGCACAGCCGGTCGCGACGTCGACGAGGACGGGGACGAGACCCGAGCCGAGATCAGCCACCGCGTCGAACACGGCGGTGGAGACCGCCTCGGCGGCCTGCATGTAGCTGCGGTCCTCCTCCGTCGGGGGAGGGGAAGTGGCGAGTTCGGTCGGAGGCGCCCAGACGGGGCCGATCGCGTCCCGGAACTTCTGCAGGTCCTCCCCGGCTGTCGCGGGATCGCCGTCGGCGACGCTCGTCGACGCGAGGATCCGGGCGATGCGATTGCGCAGCTCCTCGCTCGCATCGAGCTCGGGAACCTCCGGGGGCGCATCGATGCGCAGCCCGCAGCCGGAGAGGAGGGAGAGCCCCGCTCCTGCCGCGCCGACGATGAGGACGGAACGGCGACTGACGGGGAAACGCATACGCCAATCGTAGCGGATGCTTAACGTACGTCCGGGCTGTCGCATAGGGTGGGATGAACCCACGTGAGCGATGAGATCGGCAGGCGCTGGAGTCCCTTGCCCGAGCCGAGAGGAAAGAGATGGTGGAGAGCATGCACGAGGACGTCGCCCGGATCGAAGAGCTGCTGGAAAGTCCCCTGACCGCGGCCGGATTCCACCTCGAATCCGTCAAGGCCGTCGCCGCCGGACAGCGGCGCACGCTCACCGTCGTCGTCGACCTCGACGAGTCGAGCGCGGAGCCGATGTCGATGGACAAGATCGCGGAATCGACGCAGATCGTCAGCGACGCCCTCGACACCGTGGAGATCTTCCGCGACAAGCCCTACCAGCTCGAGGTCACGAGCCCCGGGGCGACCCGCCGACTCGAGAGCCCGCGTCATTTCAAACGGGTGCTCGGCCGCCGTCTCGATGTCAGCACGAAGAAGGAGAACTTCAAACTCGACCTCGAGGAGGTCGGCGACGACGCGATCACCGGCACCGATCCGGTCAAGCGCGAGAAGCGCACCGTCGGCCTCGGCGACATCGTCAAAGCCCACGTCGAACTGCGCTTCCGCTGATCCGTCCCGGCAGACAGCTGAACCGCCGGGCGCCGAGGCGGGCGCAGGGTGGTGATTCCGCTGAACCGCCAGGCGCCGAGGCGGGCCCATCGTCCGACTGCCCACCGCCGCTCCTCGGTGCTGGTGTGGGATAGAATGGTGTGCTTGCATAAGTGAAGACCGACAATTCAATGCTCGTGGGCGACCCCGTTCGCTGGAGCCGGAGAGGATATGGGCCATGGATATCGACCTCGATGTTCTGCGCGTCATCGAACGTGAGCGCGAGATCCCGTTCGACACCCTGATCGAACTCATCGAACAGGCGCTCTTCCTTGCCTACCAGAAGACCGAGGGTGCGTGGCAGGATGCCCGCGCCGAACTCGACAAGAAGACCGGCGAAGTCCGGATCTGGGCCGTCGAGTTCGACAACGACGACAACCCGATCGGCGAATTCGACGACACCCCCTCCGGGTTCGGCCGCATCGCCGCACAGACGGCGCGCCAGGTCATCCACCAGCGCCTGCGCGACGTCGAGGACGAATCCGTGCTCGGCAGCTTCAAGGGCCGGGAGGGCGAGATCGTCTCCGGCACCATCCAGCAGGGCAGGGACCCGCAGATGGTCCAGGTCGACCTCGGCGAGGTCGAAGCGGTACTGCCCCCGCACGAACAGGTGCCCGGTGAGGAGTACGGTCACGGCAAGCGCCTGCGCGTCTACATCGCCGACGTCCACAAGGGGCCCAAGGGCACCTCGGTGACGGTCTCGCGCACGCACCCCAACCTCGTCCGCCGCCTCTTCGCGCTCGAAGCCCCGGAGATCGCCGACGGCACCGTCGAGATCGTCTCGCTGGCCAGGGAGGCCGGACACCGGACGAAGCTCGCGGTCCGCGCGACGAAGCCCGGTGTCAACGCGAAGGGCTCGTGCATCGGCGAACTCGGCTCCCGGGTGCGAGCGGTGATGAACGAACTCGGCCAGGAGAAGATCGACATCGTCGACTACAGCGACGACCCCGCGAAGTTCGTCGCCCATGCGCTCTCCCCGGCGAAGGCGACGCGCGTCGACATCCTCGACGCCGGCGCCCAGGAGTCCCGGGCCGTCGTCCCGCGCGACCAGCTGTCCCTGGCGATCGGCAAGGAGGGGCAGAACGCCCGCCTCGCCGCGAAGCTCACGGGATGGAAGATCGACATCGTCGCCGAGGACTGAGACCGCAGGCCGGCCCACCGTCGCCGAGGCGGTCGTCCGGGAGGTCCTGCGCCGAGGTCACAAGGGTCCCTGAGGAAACCCGGCCGCGCCTCCGTGACCCCGGACACAGTCGCCGGTGGCGCGGTGCGGAATAGAAGTGCGGTAGAATTGTTGACTGTGAATGTCGGCAGTGCACCTCGAAGGACGTGCATCGCCTGCAGGAAGACTGCGAACCGGGACGAACTCGTGCGTTTCGTGCATCGACCCGATGAGCAGCCGGCCATCGTCCGCGACGTGTCAGCGACACTGCCCGGACGTGGCGCCTGGATCCACCCGGACGTCGAGTGCCTGATGAAGGCGCGGACCCCGGCACCCTTCGCTCGAGCCTTTCGAACGAAGATCACCGCTTCGGATCTCCCGGAGCTGGACATCGAACCCCAGAAGAACGGGTGAGCTAAGAATGGCTGACAAGTAGTGAGTGTCGTGCGATGACACCCTCACCGGAATTCGAGAGAGCAGTGTAATGAGACCTGCTCTTCACTGATGAGGTTCTTTCCTGACCGGGAAAGAACCCGGACAGGAGAACTGTGGCAAAGCCCCGTGTCCATGAGCTCGCGAAAGAGCTCGGCACAACCAGCAAGATCGTCCTCGAGAAACTCCAGGACATGGGCGAATTCGTTCGCTCCGCCTCCTCGACGCTCGAAGCCCCCGTCGTCCGACGGGTGAAGGAGGCGTTCGCCGATTCCGCGCCTGCCTCCGGCAAGGCGAGCGGCGATTCCGCCAAGAAGCCGGCCGCCAAGCCCGGCCAGAAGTCTGCGGCGAAGCCCGGCGCTCCGGCGGCGAAACCTGCCGCGAAGCCCGGAGCCAAGCCGGCACCGAAGGCCGACACCGACGATGCGAAGCCGGCGGCCGCGAAGCCCGCGGCGACGCCTGCCGCCAAGCCCGCGGCGAAGCCCGCCGCCGAGGCGGAGGCTCCTGCCGCGGCGCCGGCCGCCGACGAATCGGCTGCCCGTCCCGCGGCACCCAAGCCCGGCGGTGCGCCGAAGCCCGGTGCCGCCAAGCCCGGCGCCGCCCCGAAGCCCGGCGGTCGCCAGGGCGGACAGGCGGCGCGTCCCGGCAACAACCCGTTCGCGCCCTCTCAGGGCATGCCGAAGCCGGGTGGACGCTCGGGCGGCCCGAAGCCCGGCAGCCGTCAGGGCGGCCAGGGCGGTGCCCGTCCCGGCAACAACCCGTTCGCGAACTCGCAGGGCATGCCGAAGCCGGGTCAGCGTCCGGCGCGTCCCGCCGGTGAGGCCGGCGCCGCCGGACCGCGTCCGGGCGCACCGCGCCCCAACCCGTCGATGATGAAGAACTCCGCGCTCAACAAGCCGGCCCCCGGTCGGGGACGCGGCGGAGGCGGACGCAACGCTCCGGCCGGTGGACCCGGGGGAGGCCCCGCGGGTGGTCCCGGCGGCGCTCCGGCAGGTCGTCGTGGTCCGGGCGGAGGCCCGGGCGGCGGCGGTCGCGGTTCCGGTCGCGGTCGCGGCAGCACCCAGGGTGCGTTCGGTCGCGGCGGCGGTCCGCGCCAGAAGGGCCGGAAGTCGAAGCGGGCCAAGCGCGCCGAGCTCGAGCAGATGCAGGCACCGTCGATCGGCGGCGTCACCGTTCCCCGCGGTGACGGCGAGACTCCGCTGCGTCTGCGCCGCGGCTCCTCGCTCGCCGACTTCGCCGAGAAGATCAACACCGACCCGACGAACCTCGTCACGGTGCTCTTCCACCTCGGCGAGATGGCGACGATCACCCAGTCCCTCGACGAGGACACCTTCCAGGTCCTCGGTGAGGAGCTCGGCTACAAGATCGAGATCGTCTCTCCCGAAGACGAGGACCGCGAGCTGCTCGAGACCTTCGACATCGACCTCGATGCCGAAGCCGCCGAGGAGGACGACGACGATCTCGTCGCCCGTCCCCCGGTCGTCACCGTCATGGGTCACGTCGACCACGGCAAGACGAAGCTGCTCGACGCGATCCGGTCGGCCAACGTCGTCGCCCGTGAGGCCGGCGGCATCACCCAGCACATCGGCGCCTACCAGGTCGAGGTCGAGCATGAGGGCGCCGAGCGCCGCATCACGTTCCTCGACACCCCGGGTCACGAGGCGTTCACCGCCATGCGTGCCCGTGGTGCGAAGTCGACGGACCTCGCGATCCTCGTGGTCGCCGCCGACGACGGCGTGATGCCGCAGACGATCGAAGCGCTCAACCACGCTCAGGCGGCGGATGTGCCGATCGTCGTGGCGGTCAACAAGATCGACAAGGAGGGTGCGAACCCGGCCAAGGTCATGCAGCAGCTCACCGAGTACAACCTCGTGGCCGAGGAGTACGGCGGCGACACGATGTTCGTCCCGATCTCGGCGCTCAAGCGCGAGGGCATCGACGAACTCCTCGAGTCGGTGCTGCTGACCACGGACGCCGCTCTCGACTTGCGGGCGAACCCGAACAAGGCCGCCCGCGGCATCGCGATCGAAGCCAAGCTCGACAAGGGCCGCGGCGCCGTCGCGACCGTCCTCGTCGAGTCCGGCACCCTGCGTCAGGGCGATGCGATCGTCTGCGGCACGGCCTTCGGTCGCGTCCGTGCGATGTTCGACGAGAACGGCAATTCCGTCGCCGAGGCGGGACCCTCGCGTCCCGTCCAGGTGCTCGGTCTGTCCTCGGTGCCGCGCGCCGGTGATTCGTTCATCTCCACCGATGACGACCGCACCGCCCGGCAGATCGCCGAGAAGCGCGACGCCATCGAGCGCAACGCCGCCCAGGCCCGTGGTCGCAAGCGGATCAGCCTCGAGGACTTCACCAAGGCACTCGCCGAGGGCAAGGTCGACATGCTCAACCTCATCCTCAAGGGCGATGTCTCCGGTGCCGTCGAGGCGCTCGAGGATTCGCTGCTCAAGATCGACGTCGGCGACGAGGTCGACCTCCGCATCATCCACCGCGGCGTCGGTGCGATCACGGAGAACGACATCAACCTCGCCACCGTCGACAATGCGATCGTCATCGGCTTCAACGTCCGGCCGGAGGCGAAGGCCCGCGACCTGGCCGACCGCGAAGGCGTCGACGTGCGCTACTACTCGGTCATCTACCAGGCGATCGACGACATCGAGAACTCGCTCAAGGGCATGCTCAAGCCCGAGTTCGAAGAGGTTCAGACCGGCTCCGCGGAGATCCGCGAGGTCTTCCGGTCCTCGAAGTTCGGCAACATCGCCGGCTCGATCGTCCGCGACGGGGTCATCACCCGCAACTCCGCTGCGCGCGTCACGCGCGACGGCGTGGTCATCGGGGACAACCTCAAGGTCGAATCGCTGCGTCGGTTCAAGGATGACGCCACCGAGGTGCGCGAGGGCTACGAGTGCGGTATCGGACTCGGCAGCTTCAACGACCTGCGCGTCGGTGACATCATCGAGACCTTCGAGATGCAGGAGAAGCCCCGCGACTGATCGCGATGCTGGGCAAGCGGCTGGTGCACCTGTGCACCGGCCGCTTCTCTCCGTTTAGACTTTCACTTCCGGGCAACCGCCCGACACGGATAAGAGGATGAGGACATGGCAGACGCAACCCGCGCACGCAAGATCGCCGACCAGATCAAGGTCATCGTGGCGAGCACGATCGAACGCCGGCTGAAAGACCCGCGCCTCGGCTTCGTCACGGTCACCGACGTCCGCGTCACCGGCGACCTCCAGCACGCGACGATCTTCTACACCGTCTACGGTGACGGCTCCGACCTCGAATCGACAGCCGCCGCTCTCGAGTCGGCGAAGGGCTTCATCCGCTCGGAGGTCGGCAAGGGTCTGACGATCCGGCTCACCCCGAGCCTCGAGTTCGTCGCCGATGCCGTCCCCGAGGAGGCTCAGCGCCTCGACAACCTGCTCGCCCGCGCCGCGGCCGACGATGCGCGCATCGCCGATCTCAAGAAGGACGCGAAGCACGCCGGCGAGGCCGATCCGTATCGGAAGGCCGAGGCCGACACGGACGAGGTCTGAGGTTTTCTTCGTCCTCGTCCGCTGCCCTCCGGCCTGTCGTCGCACCGCGGCGGCAGGCCGCTGAACTGGGACGGAAGCGACACGTTCCATTGTGCGAACGCGAGCTTCGCCACACCGGGCGAAAAAACCCTGCGTAACAGTTTTGTTATCTTTCCGCGATGCCCTAGACTTCTTCGGGTAACGATCTGATTACGACTCTGTTAAGGGAATTCTGCATTGGGTAAGCACTCTTCACCAAAGCCCGGCTTCGCCAAGCAACTGATCCGGGACCTCACTCCCGCGACCAAGCGCTCGAGCGGTCGCCACTCTGCTGAGGCCCCTTCGACGGCCACGTCCGTGCTCGCCACGGTCAAGCAGCGGCCCGTCGTCGCAGCGATCGCCGTGCCGGCGGCCGCCACAGCAGCCGTGGTCGGATCGACCGTCGTCATGGGCCCGCCGGAGACCGGCACCGTGACGACCGAAGCCGCGAGCTCCGCACAGCAGGAGCAGCCGGTCTCGACCCCCTCGGCCGTGAGCCAGGAGGAGATCGACGCGCAGCGTGCGGAAGCCGGCGAGAAGTACATCGAAGAGGTCAAGAAGGACCCGAAGTACAAGAACAAGACGTCGAAGACCACGCTCGAGGTCAAGACGCCGAAGCCGAAGCCCACCGCGGAGACCGAGTCGAAGGACGAGAAGCCGTCCTCCTCGCCGTCGAAGGACAGCGGTTCGGACTCGAAGAGCAGCGGCAGCACCCCGAGCGGCGTCGAGACCCCGCCCTGCAAGGTCTCGTCCTCGATCGAATCGACGCTCCTGCCCAACGCCGTCAACGGCTACCGTGCGGTGTGCGCGAAATTCCCCGAGGTCAAGACCTACGGCGGCCGTCGCCAGGGGTCGGGCACGTCCGACCACTACACCGGCGAAGCCGTCGACATCATGATCTCCGGTTCGACCGGTGATCGGATCTCCGAATACCTCATCAAGAACGCCAAGGCGCTCAACGTCAAGTACGTCATCTTCGAACAGCGCATCTGGATGCCCGGCCGCGGCTGGAAGTCGATGGAGGACCGCGGTTCGGCGACGCAGAACCACATGGACCACGTCCACGCCTCGTTCAACTGATCCCCGCCTGAGCACGATCGCCTGACACCGGTGACCGATCCTTCCCCGCAGGGCATCCTCGTCTGCGACAAACCACAGGGCCTGACCTCCCACGGGGTCGTCTCGCGGCTGCGCCGCTGGTACGGCACCCGCAAAGTCGGCCATGCCGGCACCCTCGATCCGATGGCGACCGGCGTGCTCGTCCTCGGACTCGGTCGCGGGACGAAGCTGCTCACGCACATCACCGGCGCGACGAAGACCTACGATGCGACGATCCGCCTCGGCGCGGGCACCCCGACCGACGACGCGGACTCCGCGGTCGACGTCATCGCCGATCCCGCAGTCCTCAGCGCCGTCAGCGACGGTGACATCGACGCCGGCGTCGGTCGGCTTCGCGGTGTCATCGACCAGGTGCCGAGCGCGGTCTCGGCGATCAAGGTCGACGGCAAGCGCTCATACGCGCGGGTGCGCGCCGGTGAGGACGTCGTCCTCGAGCCCCGCCGGGTCGAGATCACCCGCTTCGACATCCTCGAGATCCGCCGCGATCTCGAAGCCGGCCACCTCGACCTCGATGTCGTCGTCGACTGCTCCTCGGGCACGTACATCAGGGCGCTGGCGAGGGATCTCGGCGCCGACCTCGGCATCCACGGTCATCTCACCGCGCTGCGCCGCACCCGCGTCGGTCCCTTCGAGCTCAGCCAGGCGGTGACGATCCCCGAGGATCTCGACACTCCTGCGCCCCCGCTCATCTCCCTCGCCGAGGCGACCGCGGGTCTGCTGCCCCACGTCGAGGTCGATGCGGCGCAGGCCACCGCCCTCATGCAGGGCAAGTCCCTGGCCGGCCCGTGGGACGTCGCCGGCGACGAGGTCGCGGCGGTCCACGACGGCGAGCTCGTCTCCGTCGCCGAGGTGCGCGCTGACGGCAGTCTCAAGTCGCGCACCGCCTTCGCCATCGACCGGGCGTGAGCCGGTTCGCAGACCACCCCGGCCTGCGATACTCTGAGTCGGTGCACGGAAGGAGCAGCGCTCGAGTGGAGATCTATCACGGCCTGGACGAGGTCCCGGACTTCGACCCCGGCACCGTCATCACCCTGGGCAACTTCGACGGCGTCCACCGTGGGCATCAGACAGTCCTCCGCGCCGTCGCCGCCGAAGCCGCTGAGCATTCGCTGACGTCGGTGGCGATGACCTTCGACCCGCACCCGCGCACGATCCACAGCCCGGACACCCCGACGCTGATGATCACGAGCCCGGAGCAGAAGTCCGCGCTCATCGCCGAAACCGGCATCGACGTCCTCTTCGTCCAGCCCTATGACCTCGAGTTCGCCGCGCAGACGCCGGAGGAGTTCGTCGCCCGGTACTTCGTCGAGGGGCTCAAGTGCCGGTGTGTCGTCGTCGGCGACGATGTCAGGTTCGGCCACGACAACTCCGGGACCATCGAGACCCTGCGCCGCCTCGGCGAGGAGATGGGGTTCACGACGGTGACGATCGATGAGGTCGGGCGCGGGGGACGGTATTCGTCCTCGCGGATCCGTGACCAGATCATCGCCGGTGATGTCGCCGAGGCGGCCGATCAGCTCGGTCGCTACCACCGCGTCGAGGGCACCGTCGTCCACGGTGACGCCCGCGGACGCGACCTCGGGTTCCCCACGGCCAACCTCTCCGCCGATGCCGCTGGACTCATTCCCGCCGACGGCGTCTACGCGGGCTGGGCGAGCTTCGAGGGGGAGGATCACCCGTTCCCCGCCGCGATCTCGATCGGGACGAACCCGACGTTCCAGGGTGACTGCCGCCGGGTCGAGGCCTACGTGCTCGACAAGGAGTTCGGGGAGTTCGACGTCTACGACCGGCACATGACCCTCGACTTCGTCGCGCGCATCCGCGGACAGGTGACCTTCACGGGCATGGACGCGCTCATCGCGCAGATGCACGAGGACATCGCCGATGTGCGCGAGGTCCTGCACACCTGATAAGCTGATCTCTGCCGTTTTCACCGGCCGCGGTCCCATAGGGCTGGAACTGACCTGTTCCGGCGCCGCGCAGCGAAACGTTAGGAGAACTCCATGGCTCTCGATACTGCCACGAAGCAGGAGATCATCAAGGAATACGGAACTCACGAGGGCGACACCGGTTCTCCCGAGGTTCAGGTTGCCCTGCTGACCCGCCGGATCACGGATCTCACCGAACACTTCAAGGATCACAAGCACGACCACCACTCGCGTCGTGGCCTGCTGCTCCTCGTCGGTCAGCGCCGCCGGATGCTCAAGTACCTCCAGCAGGTCGACATCGAGCGCTACCGCTCGCTCATCAAGCGCCTCGGTCTGCGCCGCTGATTCGGGTCGACCCGGATCTGCGCCCGGCTCGCTGAGGCTGTTGCCTCGCTGATGGCGTTGCCTCGCTGAGTCCGTCAGCTCGCACGAACGCCCCGCCCTTCTCGGCGGGGCGTTCGTTGTTGCCGGGGGAGCGGGGTAGGGGTG
>NZ_SCMW01000033.1:0-39080 GCF_005502845.1 Brevibacterium sp. 2SA
GCCTGGGCGGCTGCCGGGGAGACGTCCGGTGCGTACTCCTGACCAGGGGAGTCGACCTCGGAGTCGGCCCCGGCCGGGACGGTGATCGGCTGAGTGTCGTCGGTGTCCCGCGCCGAGGTGGTTCCCAGCGTCGGTTCGGGCGCGGGGCTTCTCGTCGCGCCGAGTTCGGTCTCTGCGGTCTGCGCCGGGACGATCCTGCCGGTCGCATCGATCTCGACGTCGACTCCCTGCGCGCCGTCGCCGATCGTCACGGTCACCGGAGTCTGTGTGGCGCGCGCATAGTCGCCGAGGTACGCCATTGCCTGACCGGTGTCGGTGTAGCGACTCGTCGCCCCTTCGAGGGACAGGTAGGCATACCCGTCCTGGGAGACAGAGATCAGCGCACGTGGCATGTAATAGGGGTCCTTGAGCAGGTCGACGGCAGGGCGGTGACAATCCTAGTGAATGAGTCGTGCGCCTCCCACCGAGTTTCCGAAACCGTTATAGATCTCTACGGAATCGTTGCACGTCAGGAGATCTGCGTCTCATTATTCCCGTCCGCGCCTGCTGGTTTGCCCGGCAGTGGCCCGGGCGGTTACGATATATCTTGCTGTCTGCACCTCTGTGCGGGCTGTGTGGTGGGTATAGCTCAGCTGGTAGAGCGCCGCGTTGTGGTCGCGGATGTCGCGGGTTCAAGTCCCGTTACTCACCCCGATGGGAAAGCCCCGTGGATCCTGAGGAATCAGGATCCACGGGGCTTCTCGCATGCCCGCACCGAGGTGGTCCCGCACCGAGGCGTGCCTGCGCCCAGGTGGTCCCGCACCGAGGCGTGCCTCGGCGATCCGATGTTCCAGTCCTGTCACCGTCTGTGCCCTGTTGAGCACCTGTGGGCAGGGTGTGCGCGGCTAACGTCGATCTCGTTCGATCAGTCGCTTGCCGAGAGCCGGTGACGACCACTCCGTGAAAGGGACATCATGAACCGCCCCACCGCACTCGTCGCCCGCTCCGCCGCACTCGCCGCCGCTGCCCTGCTCACCCTCTCAGCCTGCGGTGCCACCGGAGACGCGGAGGAGTCGGCCGGTTCCGAAGCCGGCGACGTCGCCGTCGAAGAGACCACCGAAGCCGCAACCACCGAGGCGGCTGCCCCGGCCGGGGAGGGCACGCAGGTCGAGATCGGCCAGGAGCTCACCGACAGTGAGACCGGGGACGTCATCACCATCGTCTCCGCGGTCCGCAACAATCCCACCGAATACTACGAAGCCAGCGACAACCCCGACGGTGAGATGGTCTACCTCGAGGTCAAGGTCGTTCCCGGCGAGGACTACGGCGGCACGATCAGCGCCTCGGACTTCTACCTCGACAGCGCCGGCGAAGAGGTCAACTACGCTTCGACGGCCGACGACGAACTCACGGCCGCCGGCTTCACCTACTTCGAACGCGCGCCGCGCCGCGACGGTGAGCACACCGGCTTCATCCCGGTCTACGTCAGCCAGACCGCCGACACCCTCAAAGGTGCGTACGTCCGACCCGAGGCGAAGGTCCTCGGCGAGGATCAGACGATCCCCGAGTTCCGCGGCGACTTCGAGGTTCCCGCATCCTGAGCAGGGCCTCCTGAACGAGGCATCCAAGGTTAGGGTCAGGCATGAGCGAATTCCCGCGCCTGCTCCACACCGTCCTCGACGCTGAGGACCCGCGGTCCCTCGCGGAGTTCTACCGGCAGTTCCTCGGCCTGCGCTACCGCAGCGGCGACGAGCCGCCCGTCGACGGCGGCCCCGACGACGTCGACTGGCTCGTTCTCATCGACGCTGAGGGTCGTTGCACGCTCGCGATCCAGCAGACCGACGAGCTCACTCCGACGACCTGGCCCGATCCGGCTGTGCCCATGCAGCTCCACCTCGACTTCACGGTGCCTGACACCGAGGCGCTCGAGACCCACCGCGCCCGGGCCCTCGAGCTCGGGGCGCGCCAGCTCGTCGATCGCACGGACGACCCCGACGAGCCGCTCTACGTCCTCGCCGATCCCGCCGGCCACCCCTTCTGCGTGTTCGTCGCCTGAAGCTGCTGCTCCTCAGGCCATCGTCACGAGCTTCTGGAGGACCTGGAAGGCGACGGCGACGACGAGCGCGTTGTAGAAGAACGCGATGATGCTCTGGAGCAGGACGATGCGGCGGGCGGCGATCCCGCACACCTCGACGTCCGAGGTCGCGAACGACGTGCCGATCGTGTAGGAGAAGTAGAGGTAGTCGAGCGTCGTCGGGAGGTCGGCTGTCGGGAAGCGCAGCTCCCGTTCGTCATTGGCCGCCTCGGTGACCTCGTAGATCTCGGCGAACGCGATGTGGAGCATGAGCCACGAGAGGATGATGCCCGCGCTTGCAGCGAACAGGATCGTCGTCTGGTCGGCACCGCCGTCCGCGGAGTCCTGGGTGACCATCGCGGTGATCGCCGCGTTCGACCCGGCGACCGCGGCGAGCAGCGGGGGAATCCACAGCCACTTGACGACCGCACGGGCCTCCGTGCGATCGCCGGCCTCGGGCTGTCGACTGCCGTTCCACACGACGATGAGCCCGACGCCGAGGTAGACGACCGTCACCGCCTCCCACAGCAGCAGCGCCCACAGGGTGTTGGTGACGAGGTAGAGGACGCACGTGAGGACGATGAGCGTCTGCGCCGCACCGCTGATCCACTGTCCCGCCCCGGAGCGCCGAACCGTCGGGCGCGCTTGCCTCGAATCATCGGTCATGGCCCGAATATACGGCATCCCCCGACTCCGACCCCGGTGCCGGGACACCTCCCACATTCGGTTCTCCTCCCATGTCCGAGGCGAGGGTTAGAGTGAAGTGTGTCCGCATTCGCCATCCCGCTCACCGTCGTCGGCAGCATCAACGCCGACATCACCGCGGTGACCGACCGCCTGCCCGGCCCCGGAGAGACCGTCGGCGGCGGCACGCTCTCACGCAGCCCCGGAGGGAAGGGCGCGAACCAGGCGGCTGCGGCGGCCCGCCTCGGCGCCGTGACCCGGATGGTCGGGGCCGTCGGCACGGACCCGACCGGCGCGGAGATGACCGCAGCCCTGCGCGAGGCCGGCGTCGATGTCAGCGCTATCGCCGAGGTGGACGCTGAGACCGGGACCGCGCTCATCACCGTCGACGCCCGCGGTGAGAACACGATCGCCGTGTGCGAAGGGGCGAACGCCCACGTCAGCGCCGCCGGGCTGAGGTTCGACGAGTCCGACACCGTGCTCACGCAGCTCGAGATCCCGCTCGAGGTCATCAGCGATCTTGCCCGCACCGTGCGCGGCTGGTTCGTCATCAACGCCGCCCCCGCGATTCCACTGCCCGCCGAGGTGGTCGACCGTGCCGATCTCATCATCGTCAACGAGTCCGAGTACGCAGCGCTCCCGCAGCTGGCCACGGCTCGCCGGGTCGCCGTGACCTACGGGGCACAGGGGTCGGCCCTGCTCGAGAACGGTGAGCAGACCGCGTTCGCACCCGCCGAGGCGCTCACCCCGGTGAGCACCGTCGGGGCCGGCGACGCCTTCTGCGCGGCCCTGACCATCGCCCTGCGCTCCGGCATCCCCGCTGCCGAGGCGCTGCGCGTCGCCAACGCCGTCGGGGCGATCGCCGTGGCCAGTCCCGACGCGCGCCCGCGCTTCCCGCCGCTCGATCACCTCATCGCCACCGTCGACGCACACCCGTCGACGACGAGAGAACGGACATCGCCATGACCGCACCTGCCGCCCTCACCGGCCTCAGCGCCTTCCCGCTCACGCCCATCCGCGACGGCAGTCTCGATGAGGCCGCCTTCGACGGTCTCATCGACCGCCTCGTGGCCGCCGGCGTCGATTCGATCGCCCCGCTCGGGTCGACCGGGGTGGGCCCCTACCTCAGCGTCGGCACCCGCGCCTTCGTCGCCCGCGCCGCCGTCGAGCGCGCCCAGGGCATCCCCGTCATCGTCGGGATCGGGGCGCTCAACCAGCGCGATGTGCTCGCCAACGCCTCCGCGGCCGAGGAGGCCGGGGCCTCAGCGCTCCTCCTCGCCCCGGTCAGCTACCACCCGCTCACCGCAGACGAGGTCGTCGAGCTCTTCCGCGCCGTCACCTCGGCGACGGACCTGCCCGTCATCGTCTACGACAACCCGGGGACGACGCACTTCACGTTCACGACCGAACTCTACGGACGGCTGAGCGAGCTCGACGGAGTCGCGGCGATCAAGATCCCCGGCCTGCCGCTCTCAGCAGGGGAGTGGACCCAGCGGGTGAGCGGCATCCGGGCGGCGACCGCGGAGGGCACCGCGATCGGCGTCTCCGTCGACGCATACGGCGCCGAGGGACTCATCGCCGGGTGCGACGCATGGTACACGGCGATCGGCGGCACCCTGCCCGAGCCGATGCTCGCGATCACCCGTGCCGCACAGTCCGGCGACCCCTACCTTGCCCGCGAGCTCGCGAGCGAACTCCAGCCGCTGTGGGATCTCTTCGCCGCCCACGGCGGGAGCCTGCGGGTGGGTGCGGCGATCGCCGAGCACCTTGGCCTCGTCACCGGAGACAGCCTGCCCGCACCACTGCGCGGGCTCGACGCCGAGGCCAAGCGCACAGTCGCCGAGGTCGTCGACGCCCTCGATCTGCGCTGAGACTCCGCCGGCAGCCGGCTCCAGCGCACCGGCAACCGGCCCTGCCTGAGGCCGCAGGAGACGGGGTTCCCGGCGCGCAGACGGACCCCGGCTCTTCACCTGCCGTCCATCTGAGGTTCCGGCCCGGGACAACTCCCTGCCCGTATATGGAGGTGGGCGGGCCGTTCCCGCCTGCCGCCGCCACGACTCGGAGACCCGATGACGCATACGAAGACGATCACCGCCGCCCTCACCTCACTTCTCCTCACCACCGGTCTCACCACCGGACTCACCGTCACCGGCGGTGCCGGGGCGAGCGCGGCGGAAGTGCCCGACCCGATCAGCACCTCGGCCCCGGACGCCGAGGTCGAATTCGGCTTCCTCGGCACCTATGAGACCGGCCAGTTCGACGAATCCGCCGCAGAGATCACCGCAACCTACGGCGACACCGTCTTCACCGTCAACGCCCAGGCGGCGACCGTCGACATCATCGACGCCTCCGACCCGACGAACCCGACGAAGACCGGTGAGATCACCGGGACCGGGGTCGCGAACTCGGTGGCGATCCGCGACGACGGCCTCGGCGTCATCGCTCTCGAGGACGCGGACAAGACCCAGCCGGGAACGCTGATGTTCTTCGACGCGAACTCACCCGAGGCGACGGTGCTCGGCTCGGTCACCGTCGGCTCCCTGCCCGACATGGTCGCCCTCACCCCCGACGGCACCCGGGCGCTGACCGCGAACGAGGGCGAACCCGCCGACGACTTCTCGACGGATCCCGAAGGGTCGATCGGCGTCGTCGATCTCCCCGCCGAGGTGGCCGCCCCGTCCCAGGACGCGGTGCGGATCGCGGACTTCAACGACTTCGAGGAGAGCGGCTCGAAGACCCTGCCCGCCGACGTCCGGGTCTTCGGCCCCAACCCCGACGGTGACCTGCCGGTGTCGCGGAACCTCGAACCCGAGTACATCACCGTGGCCGGCGGCAAGGCGTACGCGACGCTGCAGGAGGCGAACTCGGTCGCCGTCGTCGACATCGCCTCCGCCGAGGTCACCGAGATCCTCCCGCTCGGCTTCAAGGACCACGGGCAGCCGGGCAACGGCCTCGATCCCTCCGACCGTGATCCCGAGGACGCCCCGACGATCAACATCGCCGAATACCCGGGACTCAAGGGCACCTACATGCCCGACACGATCTCGACGTTCTCCGCAGGCGGCACCGACTACCTCGTCACCGCCAATGAGGGCGACTCCCGCGAATGGGGCGACTTCTCCGATGCCGCGCGCGCCAATGACCTCGGCGACGACGGTCTCGCCCCCGTCTGCGAGTCCTCGCCGCTGGCCGACCGGCTCGGCGATGACGAGCTCGGACGCCTCAACGTCATCACCGACCTCGGCCTGAGCGAGGACGGCAGCTGCTACGAGGAGCTCTACTCCTTCGGTGCCCGCTCGTTCGCGGTGTGGACGACCGACGGTCAGCTCGTCGCCGATTCCGGTGACGAGTTCGAGCGGCTCACCGCCGAGGCGAATCCCGACTTCTTCAACTCCAACCACTCCGAGTCGAACCTCGAAGGGCGCAGTGACGACAAGGGCCCGGAGCCCGAGGCGCTGACGATCGGCGAGGTCGGCGGAACGACGTATGCGTTCATCGGCTTCGAACGCGTCGGCGGCATCGCCGCCTACGACCTCTCGGATCCCGCGCAGCCGACGTTCGCGACCTACTTCAACAACCGCGACTTCTCCGTCTCCGTCGAGGACGAGATCGAGACCGCCGAGGATCCGGCGGCCCTGCTCGCCAGCGCCGGTGACCTCGGTCCGGAGGGCATCACGTTCCTCAGCCCGGACGAATCGCCGTCCGGTCAGGCCGCTCTCGTCGTCGGCAGTGAGGTGTCGGGGACGACGAGCATCTACTCGATCGCCGACCTGAGCAACGGCGGTGGCGGATCCGACGCCGGTGCCGATGACAATGCCGGCGCCGAGGCGGATGCTTCAGCCGGGGACAACGCCGGGGCCGACAGCACCGCCGGGTCCGATGACAGCGCTGGAGCCGACGCGGATGCGTCCGGTGCGGACGAGACCGCCGGCGCCGAGGCGGACGCCAGCGCTGAGGGCACCACCGCGGCGACCGGGTCGACCGCAGGCAGTCAGGACGCCGACGGCTCTGACGCGAAGGGGACCGACGCGGACGCGAAGGGGACTGACGCGGACGCGAGCGGCTCATCGGCCTCCGCGGACGCGCAGGGCGCCGATCCGGGCGCGAGCGCTGACTCGGCCGACGGCGGCGACGAGAACGCGGGATCGCTGCCGCGCACCGGTGCCGACCTCGGGCAGTACCTGCTCATGGGGGCACTTGCGGTCGGGCTCATCGCCATCGGCGTCATCGCCTTCGTCGTGACGCGGAGGAAGCGCTGACCCGAGTTGACTCATTTAGTTTAGAGAGCTAAACTAAATGACATGACAACGAACCCCCGCACCCGCAAGGCTCCCGTCAGGGGAGCGAAGAAACCACTCCGCTTCAAGTTCGGAATTGCCCTGCTCATCCTCTATCCGCTCTTCTTCCTTATCATCCCGATCGCTCCGTTCCTGCCCATCGACGCCGGCAGCAAGGTCGGCCTCGTGGCCGGCGTCCTCGCCGCCGGGGAAGGCGTCCTGCTGCTCGCCATCGCGTGCGTCGGCAAGGAGGCGTTCCAGGCGATCAAGGCGAAGATCCTCCGCCGGAAGAAGAAGCCCGTGGAGGAGGCGACCGAGACGACGACCGACGCCCCGACGGCGAAGCCCGCCGTGGTCGGTGGCGTGAGGCAGGCCCGTCATGCCGGATGAGGCCGAGGCCCGCGCGGCCGCCGCGCGGATCAATACGCTGCTCATCGAGCTGTGGCGCGTCTCCGAGGGGGAGGGCCCGCAGTACGACGACTTCGAGCTCAGCGCTCAGCAGCACGCCGTCCTCGAGCGGATCGCGAACAACCCCGAAATCACCTCTGGGGAGCTCGCGGCCGACCTCGGAGTGACGAAAGGGGCGATCAGCCAGCACCTCGGCGTCCTCGAGGCGGGAGGCTACATCGCCCGCCGCCGCAGCGAACGTGATGGGCGCGTGCAGGTCCTCGAGCTGCAGAACCGCGGCAGGAAGTACCGTGATGCGCTGGTCAGCTACGAGGACTTCCTCGTCGACCGCTACCTCGAGCGACTCTCCGCCGACGATCTCACCGAGATCGCCGCGGCCCTGTCAAAACTCAAGGGCGCGTTCACCTCCGACTGACGCGCTGATCACGTCGGCCGGGTCGATCACTCGATCTGGCCGATGGGTTCGCGCTTCTCGGCCTGGAACTGGTCCTCGGCCCGTCCGCGCGCCCAGTACGCGGAGATCGACAGCGCCTCCCGGGGCACCTCGCGCTCCTTGAGGATCCGCCGGATCACCTTGATCGTCTCGCGCTCACCGTGAGCGAAGACCTGCGGCGTCCCCGCCGCCCAGGGCAGGTCGCCCACCGCCGCGATGAGGTCCTCATCGGAGTCGACCCAGGTCACGGTCAGTCCTGCCGGGACCGCGGGCAGGAGGCGGTCGGCGGAGTGCGCGACAGAGAGCAGGACGTGGCCGGTCGCCTCGGCGTCCATCGCCTCGATCGCCGAGCTCACCGCGGGCAGCGCCGTGTGATCGCCGATGAGCAGATGCCATGGGGAGGCCGGATCGGGGCGGTAGGCCCCGCCGGCGCCCATGAGGACGAGCGTGTCCCCGGGCTGTGCTGCCTTCGCCCACGGGCCCGCGATGCCCTCGTCGCCGTGGACGACGAAGTCGATCGTCACCCGCTTGGCCGCGACATCCATCTCCCTGACCGTGTACGTGCGGTTGCGGGGCAGGGTCTCCGGGGCGGTCTCCCGCAGGGCGGCGAGGTCGTAGGGCGGGGTGAGGCCGTGCGCGGGATCGGCGAACATGATCTTGACGTACTTGTCCGTCGAGTCGTTGTTCCTGATCGCGTCGAACCCCTCGCCGCCGGCGACGATCCGGACGAGATGCGGGCTCACCGTCTCCGTGCTGATGACGGAGAGGATGGCCTGCGGGCGATCCGGGCGCTTCGTGCGGGCGGGGGCGGGAGTCGACATGCGGGGGCCTTTCGCTGAGGGTGGAGTTAGGTTCACCTTAGCAAATCCCGCCGAGGTGGTCGCCGGCTTCGCGACCCCGCTGGCCGGCGAGGCGATCAGGACACCTGATCGGCGAAGTCGTCGCGCACCCGTCGCAGCCCGCGCAGATCGAGATTGCGCAGCTGCTTCGGCGACTCGAGGATCTCGACCCCGGGCAGCGCCGAGGCCGGCCCGCTGCAGCCCATCGAGTTCTCCGGGTCGAGGAGGACGACCTGCTTGCCCTCCTCTCCGAGCCGGCGCAGCGCCTCGACGATCATCCGGCGGGCCACCTCGTTGATCGAGTACACCCGGCGCAGGTCGAGGGCGAAGACGTCGATGGCATCGTCGGGGGAGGCGATCTCGCGCATGACGTTCTCCGCGCCGCTCCACTGGATGAGCCCCTGGAGGCTGACGATGCGGACCATATGGCCCTTCGCATCGACGAAGCGCCGGTCGCGGCGGATGATCGAGCGGGCGGGCTCGGGGGCGTTCATGATGTGGAGGCCGAGGTCTGCCGACAGCGAGCGGAAGATCTTCGCTCCGCGCACACTCGTGCCGTGCTTGTCGAGCTTCGGCGAATACGTCGCGATGCCCACCTGACCGGGCAGGACACCGAAGAGGCCACCGGACACGCCGCTCTTGGCGGGCACCCCGACCTCGGTCATCCAGTCACCGGCGGCATCGTACATCCCGCACGTCATCATCACTCCGAGTACCTGCCGGTTGACCCTGGGGGAGAGCACCCGCTCTCCGGTGATCGGGTTGACGCCGCCGCCGGCGAGGGTGGCAGCCATCATCGCGAGGTCCCGGACGCTGACGAGGACCGAGCACTGGTTGATGTAGCCCTGGACGACCTCGTCGGGATCGTCGGTGATGACGTCGTAGGACCGGAGCATGTTGGCGATCGCGATGTTGCGGTAGGCCTGATGCCACTCCCCGGCGGCGATGTGCTCATCGACGCGCAGCTGCCGGCCGGCGAACCGGGAGAGGCCCGCGCGGACGATCTCCGTGCGCTCGGCCAGGGTCGCGTTCTGACCGCCGAGGAGGGAGTGGATGGTGATGGCCCCGGCGTTGATCATCGGGTTGAGCGGTTTGCCCGAGGTCTTGTCGAGGGAGAGCTCGTTGAACGCCTCACCGGTGGGTTCGACGCCGACCTTGTCGAGGACGGCGGGGATGCCGAGGGCCTCGAGGGCGATGCCGTAGATGAAGGGCTTCGACATCGACTGGATCGAGAACTCGAAATCGGCGTCCCCGGAGTCGTAGAGGACGCCGTCAAGCGTCGAGATGCTGATCGCGAGCTTGTTCGGATCCGCGGCCGCGAGGTCGGGGATGTAGTCGGCCATCGCACCGCTGCGGTCGTGGCGATGACGCTCGAGCGTCTCATCGAGGAAGTCGGGAATGGGGGATCGCACAGCACCTCCTTCGGGGGCAGTGTCGGCTGTCGGCCGCACGGGCGCGGGCCGACTGCCATTCTCACACACGAGGCCGCCCCGGGAGTGTGGGATCGGACACGCGATGCCCCGCCCGGCGGCAGCCGGGCGGGGCATCGTCGATGGTGCTGAGTCGGCTCAGCGCCGTGGGCTCTGCGGGTCCTCGGGGTCGCGGCGATCGCGGAAGTCGACCGGGTTCTGCTCACCCGGGCGCGGATCTCCCGGACGCGGGTCACCGGGACGGACATCACCGGTGCGCGGGTCACCCGGGCGGGCGTCGCCAGGGCGCTGGTCGTCGTGGCCGATCGCGCGGTCCGCGGCATCGCGGGCGCTCTTGATCTTGTCGCTGTACTTGCCCTTCGTCAGCGAATCGGCGGCACCGGCAGCCTTGTCGAGAACCTGATCGCTGAACTTCTCGACCTTGGGGTTGTTGAGCTTCTCGCGGACCTTGGGGTCGTTGGCGAGGTTCTTCGCCTTGTTGATGAACTTGTCGAATCCCATGGGACTGCCCTTCTTCACAGGTGTGCTTCACAGATGTGATGGTCGCCACCGATCGTAGTCCGCAAGGCTGAGTCGGTCCTGTGGGCGAGCTTCGCCCCGCCTCAACCCGACTTGTCCGCCTCGGACCGACCTACTCGAGCATCACCCCGTTGCCGTGGACGCTCACCCGCATGCCGTCGTCGACGGCGTCGATGCCGGTGACCTCGAGGCCTTCGGGCATGTCGCCCAGATCGATGACGATGTCGGAGATCTCCGAGGTGAGGAACGCCGGCATCGTCGAAAGATCGACCTCGGCTGCGCCGAGGGTGAGCGTCGTCGCCGAGACGAGGATCTGCCGCCCGTCGGGCTGCGCATCGATCCCGACGCGCACGTCCTGCCCGAGCAGGGAACCGGTGAGGTAGAGCGTCCCGTCGGTCGTCGTGAACGTCATCCCGTCGGGCAGGGAGGCGTTCTGCCCGGCGAGCCGATCGATCGTCGACAGCGGGATCGTCGCCTCCCCGTCGACGGTGCCGATCGGTCGTGAGGAGTCGGTGGGCACGTCGAAGAGGCTGAGATCGACATCGGTGACGTCGAGGTCCTCGTACGTCGCCCGCGTCGCCGTGACGTCGACGGCGTCGAGCCTGCCCGCAGCCAACTGGTTGAGGATCGGGAAGCCCCTGACATCGACCTGTGCGTCACCGTAGTTCTCCAGCCCCTCGGCGATCCGGCGCTCGGTGGTGAAATCGACGATCCGGTCGGCGGCGATGACCCCGACGACGAGGGTGACGACGACGATGATCGCGGAGACGATGAGGGGACGGCGGCGGGACCGGCGGCTCGGATGGGCTCGGGTTGCTCCAGTCGTCATGACGCTCATTCTCCCATTGTCCCTGCCCAGGATGCGTGCGACCTGGCTGTCGGATGTGCCGGTCCGACACCCGCGTGCCCTGTCGGCAGGGCTCTGCCCCGCCTAGGATGGGGCCATGGACTCGACTCGCACGCAGAACATCAGGACGCTCTCCGGTCGCCTCAACTCGTTCCACTCGTCGATCTACTTCTCCGACGTCGTCGGCGCCTCGTTCGCCGAACTCGGCCTCGAACCCGGGATCCCGGCGAACATGGCCGCCCGCTCGGCGCCGATGGGCCGCGTCAACGCCGGTGTCGTCGCCGGCACCTTCTACAACTACTCGCCGACGTTCATCGCGACGATCATCCCGCGGATCTGGGACACCGTCTCCCCGGACGTCATGGTCTCCGCCCGCTTCGACGCCGTGTCCCTCTACCTCGACGGACTCTTCGGCGACCGTGACGACATCGCCCTCCTCACCGAGGCGGCCGCCCAGCTCACGGAGACGCTCACCCCCGTGCGCGAGGCGATGGACTTCACCGGCCGCTCCCTGGCCGGTTCGACCGCCGACGCCGTCGCCGCCCACACCCCGACCACGGCCTTCGAAGCCCTCTGGGATCTCGCCACCGTGGCGCGCGAGTTCCGCGGCGACGGACATGTCGCCTCGCTCGTCACCGCCGGAGTCGCCGGCATCGACGCCCTCATGCTCGACGTCGCCACCGGCGCGTCGTTCAAGCCGCGGGCCGCGCAGAAGACCCGCGGTTACACCGATGAGGAGTGGCAGAGAGCCCAGGACGGACTCGCCGAGGCGGGGCTGATCACCGTGGGCACCGACGACCGCGGGTATCCGCTGCCGCAGATCACCGACGCGGGACGTCAGCTCAAAGAGGAGGTCGAGATCCTCACCGACGGCACCGTGGCCGCCGCGTGGTCGGTGCTCAGCGACGAGCAGATCGCCTCCCTCGTCTCCCCGAGCCGCACCCTCGTCAAGGTGCTCGTCCAGTCGGGGGCGTTCCCGTCCACCGTCTTCGCGCAGCCGGAGCGGAAGTCGAGCTAGTTCGTCGGCGCGTCGGCGGGGGTCTCCTCCCCCGCCGGCTGCTCCGCGTCCGCGGAGTACTGGGCGACCACCTCGGCGGCGATGCGCTTGGCATCATCGGAGGTCGGGCCCTCCGCGGAGAACACGGCCCGGCGGTAGTACTCGAGTTCGACGATCGAATCCCGGATGTCGCCGAGGGCACGATGGCCGCCGAGCTTCGCCGGTGCCTGGTAGTAGGCGCGGGGGAACCACTGCTTCGACAGCTCCTTGATTGAGGAGACGTCGATGATGCGGTAGTGGAGGTAGGCGACGAGCTCGGGCATCTGCTTGGTGAGGAACACCTTGTCGGTGCCCACCGAATTCCCGCCCAACGGCGCCTTGCCGGCCTCCTTGACGTGCGACTTCACATAGTCGAGGACCTGGGCCTGCGCCTCGGCGACGGTCGTGCCGGCATCGAGTTCGGTGATCAGCCCGGAATCGGTGTGCATTGTCGTGACGAAGTCGTTCATGTTCGCCCGGGCCTCCGCCGAGGGCCGGATGACGATGTCGATGCCCTCGTCGAGCGGTCGGAGCTCGAAGTCGGTGACGATCGCGGCGATCTCGATGAGTTCGTCACGCGCCTCGTCGAGGCCGGTCATTTCGCAGTCGATCCACACAATTCTGTCGTTGCTCACGCTGCAAGCTTAACGGTGTGCGGGTCGGGACCAGCCAGGTGGGCCTGTGTGTCCGCTGACACACGCTGAGTGCATCCGCAGAACACCGCGGCCGTCGGTGACCTAAACTTGTACTGACCTCTGCCCGGACAGGGTGGGAAGAATCGTGCCGACTCGAGGAGAAGGTTTTTCGCGTGCGTTACACACTTGCTGTGATTCTCATGGTGGTGGGTGTCGTTGTCTCAGGGCTCGGGCTGCTCCAGAAGACCCTGTGGGCCCCCTCCGACACGATCACCGCCACGACGCAGATCGACGGGTCGGCCCCGGCCGTCATCGTCGATCCGGGCATGCTCAACCTCTATGACACGCCCGCGACGCTGACCGCCCAGGGCACCGGTGATCTCACGATCGCGCAGGCCCCGATCGAGAGCATCGACGCCTGGGTCGGCGATTCCCCGGCCGCCCGCATCACCGGACTCGCCGCGGAGAACGGCCTCACCGTCGAGCCGAAGGAGGGCGAGGCGGAGCTGCCGAACCCCGCCGGCTCCGACCTCTGGGAGGCCGAAGTCACCGGCACCGACACCGTGAGCCTCGACTGGGACTCCGACGCCAACCGCACCGGGTTCCTCATCGCCGGCTCGGGCGCCCCCGGCGACGTCACCTCGGTGTCCCTGTCCTGGCCCAATCGCGCCGACACCCCCTGGGCGATTCCGCTGATGATCGCCGGCGGTGCGATCTTCGTCATCGGCCTCATCCTCCTCTTCCTCGGTCGTCGCACCGCCAAGCGCGAAGCCAACCGCCGCCAGGCCCGGCAGGACCGTCGGCGCAAGCTCGCCGAATACGGCACGGCCTTCGCCATCGTCCCGGTCCTCGCGCTCAGCGCGTGCGGCCCCACCGAGCTGCCGACCCCCGAAGCCTCACCGGCCCCGACGACGCCGATGGCCGGCGTGAGCAGCGGCCAGGCCGAGCGCATCCTCGGCGCCGTGGCCACCGACATCGCCGCCGCGGACAAGGAGACCGACGCGAAGAAGCTCGAGGCCCGCGCCACCGGGCCCGCACTCGAACAGCGCACCGCCGTCTACAAGGTCAAGGACAAGGTCAAGGACCAGACGATGCCGCCGGCGATCGCCGCCGACGAGATCGTCGTCAACTTCACGGCCGCGACCGACACGTGGCCGCGGATGACGAGCCTCATCACCTCGGCCGGGGATCAGACGCAGCTCCTCGTCCTCACCCAGGACGACGCCCGGTCCGACTACAAGCTGTGGTCGCAGACCGTCCTCGTCCCCGGCACCGAGCTGCCCGAGATCGCCGACGCGCGCCAGGGTTCGCAGCCGCTCGACGCGAACGCGGAAGGCTTCGCGATGACCCCGCAGGCCACCGTCGCCGACTACGCGAAGGCCCTCGGCGCCGGCGCCTCGTCGAAGGAGGCGAAGCTCTTCGAACCCGACGACTTCTCGAAGTCGATCTGGGCGAACCAGGACGAGCAGAAGAAGAGCGCGGAAGAGGGCAAGGCCAGCGTCAAGTACTCGTACGAGCCCGGACAGCAGATCGTCGCCCAGGAGACGGCGGGTGATTCCGCGGTCGTCACCGGCGTCATCACCGCCGAATCGACGATCACCCCGCAGTCGACGGGCGGTCGCACGGGCACGCTGACCCTGAGCACCCCGCAGAAGGAGCTCACCGGGGAGAGCAGCACGCAGCAGCCGGTGACGACGACGACGTACCAGGTGCTCACCTTCCTCGTGCCCCAGGACGGCAAGCCCCGCCTCATCGGCGGCCTCGAAACCCTCAGCGGAGCCAAGCTCGGCTGACGCACCCAGCAAAGGAGATCCCGTGTCTTTCGATCCGAACCAGGGTCCGGGCCCGCAGTCGGGCAGCGCCCCCCAGCAGGGGCTCGACCTCTCCGCGGTCCGCACGAAGAACATGCCCGCCGACGAGGCGGGTGCGCCGGCCGCGGATCCCACCGCGGTGCCGCTGCCCTCGCTCGTCCTCGACGTCGACGAAGCGGTCTTCAACGACATCGTCGCGCTCTCCGAGCGCGTGCCCGTCGTCATCGATCTCGCCTCGAGCGCCAGTGACGCCAGCCGTGAGGTCTCCGCCGTCCTCGCGCGCCTCATCCCGTCCTACGGCGGCAGGCTCGTGCTCGCGAAGGTCGACGTCGACCAGAACCCGCGGGTCGCCCAGGCCTTCGGCGTCCAGTCGACCCCGACGGTCGTCGCGATCATCAAGGGCCAGCCGGTGCCGCTGTTCCAGAGCACACTGCCCGAACCGCAGATCGCTGCTTACTTCGACGAGCTCCTCACCCTCGCCGCGGAGAACGGCGTGAGTGGTCACGCGGTCGTCGGGGGAGCCGAACCCGAACCGGCCGGCCCCAAGCATCCCGAGGCCGAGGAGGCCCTGGCCGCCGGGGACTTCGACACCGCCGAATCCCTCTTCAAGGCCGCGCTCGCCGAATCACCGGCCGATGACGAGGCGAAGTTCGGTCTCGCCCGCGCCGGCCTCGGCCGCCGCCTCATCGACGCCGACCCCGAGCAGCTCATCGCCGCCGCCGACGCCGACACCGCCGATGTCGAGGCCGCGAAGGCCGCCGCCGACGCCGAAGTCGTCAGCGGCAACCCGGCCGGGGCGTTCGACCGCCTGATCTCGCTCATCCGCACGACCACGGGGCCGGAGAAGGAGGCGCTGCGCCTGCGCGTCCTCGACCTCTTCGAGATCGTCGGACCCGATGACCCGGCCGTCGCCAAAGCACGCACCAAACTGATGAGGGCATTGTTCTGAACCAGATAGTCCGCCTCACCACCGCCATCCTGTTCACGATCACCGGCGTGATCCTGACCGTGCTGGTGGCCTCTGCCATGTCCGTCGTCGGCACCGACGAAGTCACCGAGACGCCGGCCTTCGAAGTCTCCGACGGGTCCTACGCCGTCGTCCTCGACGAAGCGATCGTGCCGTTCTCCGGCACGAACGTCACCATCGAGGCGACGAACGCCGACGGCAAGGAGCTCTTCCTCGGCACCGCGAACGGCGTCGACACCGCGAGCTACCTTGACGGGGTCTCCCAGGTCCAGATCAGCGACGTCGACTTCCCCAACGAGGCGACCCATCGCTCGATCCCCGGTGACCCGGCACCCGCCGCGGATATCGCCGGTCGGGACTGGTGGACATCCGCGGAGACCGGGGCGACCGTGTCGAAGACCTTCGACCTCGACGCCGACCCGCAGGTCCTCGTCATCGCGCCCGCGACGGCGGGGGAGAACCTCGACGGGACGACCGTGCAGCTGAAGATGCGCGTGGCCGGTGTGCTCGCGCTCAGCCTCATCGGCCTGGCCGCCGCGATCATCGCCTTCGGCTTCGCCGCCTACTTCTTCCTCCGCTGGTGGAACGGGCGGATCCGCCCGCGCAAGCAGTCCGGCAAGCTCAAGGAGCGCCGCCCCAGCACCGAGGCGCCCCGCCGGAAGTCCCGGAAGTCCACCTCGACGACCGGGCAGGAGCCCGCGGACGGCGCCCCGACCGACAGCGGGAACCCGACCGGCAAACCGGCCGCGGAGCCGGCGAAACCTGCGGCCCCGCCTCGGCGCCGGAACACCCGGGTGCGTGCAGCCACCGGCATCACGCTGGCCTCCGGGCTGGCGCTGACCGGCTGCGGTGCGCTGCCCATCGCCCAGCCCGACACTCCGCAGGTCACCCCGTACGAGCGCACTGCTGTCCGCCCGGGCGAGGCCGGGGAGTTCATGACCTCGTACACGGAATCGCTCGACAAGATCCTCGCCGACAAGGGTGAGGGACTCGAAACGATCCAGGGCGCCCCGCTCATCGACCGGACCCGCGCGCAGATCCAGATCGCGGACAAGACGAAGCAGAACCTGCGCGCCCCGAACTTCACCGAGGTCGTCGCCGGCGGACCCGCCTTCACCGACTACCCGATGTGGTTCTACGCCCTCGGCACGACGGGCGGGGACGAGAAGCTCACGCAGGTGCAGCTGGCCACCCGCGAATCCGCCTCGGTGCAGCCGCTCGTGCGCACCGCGGTCTTCATTCCCGCCGATCAGGCCCCGACCCTGCTCGCCGACGGCAGCGGAGCGGTCGAACCTGCCCCGCAGAAGTTCACCGAGGAGATGGCGACCGCAGCCGATCAGATCTCGACGTTCCTCAAGGACGGCAAAGTCGACGGCGGCATCGTCTCCGGACTCGACCAGGGCGGCTTCAAGTCGTTCCAGGACTACGTTGGCGGTCTCCGCAACGAGGACTCCGGCTTCGACGACGTCACCGTCGAATGCACTCCGTACCAGGACCTCGACTTCGGGTCGATGACGCTGACGACGGAGAACGGCGCGCTCGGCATGGGCGAGATCCGCTGCACGCTGACGATCAAGGTGCCCGAGGACTACTCGGTCGACCTCGGTGACACGATCGAGGCCGTGAAGACGAACGACAAGGACGGCAATACCGTCAAGGTCGACACCGCCCAGCCCTACGTCCTGCTCAAGGACGGGGAGACGATCACCGCCCTCAACACCGACTGGGACATCCTCTCCTCACGGATCGAGTGAGGAGGTCACACCGGGTTCGTCTGCTCCTGGTGCACCCGCCGGCCCACCCGCAGCAGCCACCACAGGCCGATGAGGGGAAGCACGAGCGGGATGAAGCCGTAGCCTGAGCCGAAGTTCGACCACACCGAGGGCTTCGCGAAGTCCTCGGGATGCGTGAAGCTGAGGATGCCGACGATGATGACGCCGGCGAACTCGGTCAGGCACGCGGCGATCGCGATGCGGTGCGTGACCCGGTTGCCGATGACGAAGCACACCGTCGCAAGGATGTAGATGGCGGCGGCGATGACCGAGAGCGTGTAGGCGACCGGGGCGACGTCGAATTCGCGGATGACCTGGTAGCCGGCCCGCGCGGTCGCCGACAGTGCGAAGATCCCGTAGACCGCGGTCAGGGCCCGACCGGGGCCCGAATGCATCGCCGAGTACGGTGAGCGCGGTGCCGGGCGAGTGCGGACGGCGCGTCTGTTCACAGCCAAATCTGGTCCATTCTCTCGATCATGATGATCACCGTCAGCCCGGCGGCGGCGAGCACGCCGGGACCCCACCTGCTCAGCTCCGCGAACGCCCAGAACCCGGCGAGCGCGATGACGAGGATCGCGGTGATGACATAGCCGAAGTAGAGGAGCGGGTCGACGCCGTCGGTGCCTCCGAAGGTCGCGATCGAGATGACGAGCTCGACGATGAGGAGGAGCAGCAGAAGCGCGGAGCAGCCGAGCAGCAGCGGGCCGGCAGGTCGGTTGCGGATCGTCTCGACGATCGCCCACACGGTGAGCACGGCGGCGACGGCATAGAGCACGAGCGTGAAAACGGTGAACACCCGGACAAGTTTAGTCCGCAGGGCCCCGCGGCGAAGACCGCTCCGACCGGCGGAACCGGGTGAGATCGGGCACGGCGGCGGGTGAGATCGGGCACGGAACCTGGCCGGGGCCGGGCCCGAGCGCCTAAAATACTCGACGTGCCGATCTATCTTGACCATGCCGCGACCTCGCCGATGCCCCAGGCGGTGCTCGACGTCTACACGACCGAGCTGAGCCGCCGGGCCAATCCGTCGTCGCTGCACGCGGTCGGTCAGGCCGGCCGGATGCGGCTGGAGACGGCCCGCGACGACATCGCCCGGGCACTCGGGGCGACGAGCTCCTCCGAGGTCGTCTTCACCTCCGGCGGCACGGAGGCCGACAACCTCGCCGTCAAGGGCCTCTACCTCTCGCGCAACAACGGCAGCTTCGCCGAACCCTCCCGACCCCTCGTCCTCACCTCGGCGATCGAGCACCATGCGATCCTCGACTCCGTCGACTGGCTCGAGTCCCAGGGCGCGGAGATCGTCCTCCTCGACGTCGACGAGACCGGCCGGATCGACCTGCCCGCCGCCGAGGCGGCACTGCGCCGCGACCCCGACCGGACCGCGCTGCTGTCGGTCATGGCCGCGAACAACGAGATCGGCACGATCCAGCCGCTGGCCGAACTCGGGCGTCTCGCCCGCGACCTCGGCATCCCGTTCCACATCGACGCCGTCCAGGCGCTCGGACAGATCCCGCTCGACTTCGCCGAACTGGAAGCCACGGCGATGACGATCACCGCGCACAAGATCGGCGGTCCCGTCGGCATCGGCGCCCTCCTCCTCGACCGCGCCGCCTCGCCCACCCCGATCCTCCACGGCGGCGGTCAGGAGCGCAGCGTGCGCTCGGGCACCCTCGACGTCGCCGGCGCGGTCGCCTTCGCCGCGGCCGTCGACCTCGCGACCTCCGACCTCGATTCGCGGGCCGCGAAGTTCTCCGACCTCCGCGACCGCCTCATCGCCGGCGTCGAGGCGACGATCGAGGGCGCGACGCTGTCGGGTCCGCGCGGGACCGGCCGTCTGCCCGGCAACGCCCACTTCACTTTCGCCGGCTGCGAGGGCGACTCCCTCCTCTTCGGCCTCGACGCCCGCGGGATCGCGACGTCGACGGGATCGGCGTGCTCGGCCGGCGTCTCCCGCCCTTCCCATGTTCTCCTCGCCGCCGGCATGAGCGAGGACGTCGCCCGCTCCGCGCAGCGCTTCACCGTCGGCCACGACACCGCCGCCTCCGACATCGACGCGCTCCTCGAGGCGCTGCCCGCCGTCGTCGACCAGGCCCGCCGGGCCGGCATGGTCTCGGCAACGCCGCGCTGGCGGCAGACGGCACACGAGAGTCAGGAGAGCGCATGAAGGTCCTCGTCGCGATGTCCGGCGGAGTCGACTCCGCCGTCGCCGCCGCCCGTGCCGTCGACGCCGGCCACGAAGTCGTCGGCGTCCACCTCGCCCTGTCCCGGATGCCCGGCACCCTGCGCACCGGGTCGCGGGGCTGCTGCACGATCGAGGACTCCCGCGATGCCCACCGGGTGGCGGGCATGCTCGGCATCCCCTTCTACGTGTGGGACTTCTCCGAGCGGTTCAAGGAGGACATCGTCGATGACTTCATCGCCGAGTACGCCGCCGGCCGCACCCCGAATCCGTGCATGCGCTGCAACGAGCGCATCAAGTTCGCCGCCCTCCTCGACCGGGCGCTCGCCCTCGGCTTCGACCAGATCGCAACCGGGCACTACGCCGAGGTGGTCCGCGACGCCGACGGCCGCCCCGAGCTCCACCGCGGCGAGGACCTCGCAAAGGACCAGTCCTACGTCCTCGGCGTCCTCACCGGCGAGCAGCTCGAGCACTGCTACTTCCCGATCGGGGCGACCGCCTCGAAGGCCGAGGTCCGCGCCGAGGCGGCCGAGCGCGGCTTCTCGGTGGCGAACAAGCCCGACTCCTACGACATCTGCTTCATCCCCGACGGCGACACGAAGGCCTGGCTGGCCGACAAGATCCCGATGCGCCCGGGTCTCATCAAGGACGCCGAAGGCGAAGTCCTCGGCGAGCACGACGGCGCGATGACCTTCACCATCGGCCAGCGCAAGGGACTCGGCATCGAGAAGCCCGCGGCCGACGGCAAGCCGCGCTTTGTCACCGGTCTCGACCCCGCCTCGAACACCGTGACCGTCGGCTCCCGCGCCGACCTCGGCGTCTCCCACCTCACCGGCATCCGCACCTCGTGGGCCGGCCCCGCGCCCGCCGACATCGGCAGCTCACCGGAGACGGGGATCGACTGCGAGGTCCAGATCCGCGCCCACTCCGACCCCGTGCCCGCCCGGGCATGGCTCGGGGACGTCGTCACCGAGGCGCCCGACCATGAAGCCGCGGTGCCGGCGGCCCGGCCCGCCGGCCAGCTCCTCCACGTCGACGTCGCCGAGGAGCTCTCCGGCGTCGCCCCGGGACAGACGATGGTCGTCTACCGCGGCACCCGCGTCCTCGGTCAGGCCACGATCGACGTCACCGGCAGGGACCGCCTCGGCGCGCGGTGATGAGCACCGGTGATGCGCACCGGTGACGGGCCCGCCGGGGGCGGTAGCCTGGGGGAATGAAGGAATCGCCCCAGGACGTCGTCACCGCGCCGTACGGCACGTGGTCCTCGCCGCTGAGCGCAGCGGAGGTCGCCACCGGGGCAGCCCCGATCTTCGAAGCCGCCTTCCGCGGCGAGCACGTCTACTATTCGGCGAAGTTCCCCACCGAGAACTCCCGGACAGGTCTGGTCCGCACCTCCCTGTCGCATCCGGGCTCGGGGGAGCGGATCCTGCCGGAGCCGTTCAACATCCGCTCGGCCGTCCACGAATACGGCGGCGGAGCATGGGCGCTCGACCCCGACAGCGAGATCGTCTACTTCGTCAACGCCGCCGATCAGCGTGTCTGGCAGCTCATCCCCGGCCGCTCGCCGCATGCGCTCACACCGGAGACCTCGGGTCTCATCCGCTACGGCGACCTCCACATGACCCCGTGGGGGCTGCTCTGCGTGCGCGAGGACTGCCGCTCGACGGTGCGGCGGCGCTCGATCGTGCTCATCACCCGCTTCGGGACGATGCGTGAGCTCGCGACGCAGGCGCACTTCATGGCCTGGCCGCGGCTCTCCGCCGACGGCCGACTCCTCACGTTCATCGGGTGGGAGCACCCGCACATGCCGTGGGACGAGACGAGCCTGTGGGTCCTCGACCTCGGCACCGGGGGAGACCCGTCCGTAGCCGCCGTCCTCCACGGCAGGGAGGTCGCCCTCCTCCAACCGGAGTTCAGCGGACCGGCGACGCTGCGGCTGTGCTCGGATCATCAGGGGCACTGGGCGCTCTACGAACTCGACCTCGGGGGTGTGGTGGGCTCTGGGGCCGGTGCTGCGTCGTCGGCCGCCGAGGCGGGCGACCTCAGTCTGGCCGACCTCCGTCCCGTCCTCGACACGGGAACCGAGATCGGCGGACCGCTGTGGCAGCTCGGGGCGCTGTGGCACCTCGGCGACGGTCACGAGGTGTGGGCGCACGCGCAGTCGGACATGGCCGCCCTCGTGCGGGCGCGCGACACCGCCGCAAGGGATCTCCCCGCCGCCGGGGACGCTGCCACCGCCGCTCCCGCCGGTGCGGCCACTCCCACCGCCGCCTCGGCGCTCGTCGTCGAGGAGATCGCGACGCTCGGGAGCATCGAACTCCACGATCTCGGTCGCACCCACGTCCTGCTCACCGCGAAGTCCCCGGACTGCGCGGGCGCGCTCATCGCCGTCGACCGGGCGACCGGGACGTTCACGGAGATCGCAACGGAGCGCCTCGACGCCCACGCCGACTACTACGCGCACCCGCACACAACGGTCCTCGGCGGAGTCCCCGTCGTCCTCCACCCACCCCACAATCCCCGCTTCATCGCCCTCGACCGGGAGCGCCCGCCCTACGTCGTCATCGCCCACGGCGGACCGACCGGGCAGGCGACGGCGGACATGTCGGCGCGGATGAGCTTCTTCGCCTCCCGCGGCATCGGTGTCATGGAGGTCAACTACGGCGGGTCGACGGGCTTCGGCCGGGCCTGGCGCGAGCGCCTGCGCGGACAGTGGGGGATCGTCGACGTCGCCGACATCGTCGCAGCCGTTCAGGGCCTCATCGCTGCCGGTCTCGCCGACCCGCTGCGGATCGCGATCTCCGGCGGCTCGGCGGGAGGCTGGACGGCGCTGTCGGCGCTCATCAGCTCCGACGTCTTCGCGTGCGGCACCTCGTACTTCGGGGTCACCGACCTCATGCGGTTCGTCGTCGACACCCACGACTTCGAGAAGCACTACGTCGACGGTCTCGTCGGCCCCTGGCCCGAGGCACAGGATGCGCTCTTCTCCCGTTCGCCGATCCACCGCACGAGCGACATCAGGGTGCCCGTGGCGATCATGCAGGGCGACCGCGACCCGATCGTCCCGCCCAATCAGGCGCAGGAGTTCGTCGACATGCTCCGGTTGGCCGGAGTGGAGTACATTTACCGTCTGTACAAGGGCGAATCCCACGGCTTCGTCCGCACCGAGACCATCATCGATTCCCTGGAAAGCGAGTTCGGATTCTATGTCGACGTCTTCGGAATCCCCCGCAGCCGCAGGCACCGCTGAGACGCAGTCCCTGACCCCGTCGGCGACGACGACGTCGGTGTGGATTCCCGGTGGGGACAGCCTCGGCGCTTCCGACTCGGCCGCCGCGCCCCGACCCGGTGACGTGTCCCGGCGGGCCGCCTCGGCGGGCTTCGACGTCCTCGCCTCAGGCCTGCCTCCCGTTCCGCTCATCGCCCACCCCTCCGGTGACCGGTGGGGTGCCGACGCGATCGGCCGCGCCGTCGGCCTGCTCACCGACCTCCACGTCGACCGCGCGTCCTATGGGTGGCGGCTGACGGCCGCGGCGGGACGGGACGAACGGCTCGAGACCTCCGGACTCGGCGAAGCCCTTGACGCCGTCGCCGAATACGGCGAGGGCTTCCCCGGTGCTGTGCAGGTCTCCCTGCCGGGACCCTGGACGCTCGTCACCGCGCTCAGCCTGCCGTCGGGAGCCCGCGTCCTCGGCGACGCCGGAGCGCGACGCGACGTCGTCCAGGCCTACGCCTTCGGCATCGCCGGCCTCACCGAGAGGCTGCGCAGGCTTGGGCTGCGCACCGTCATCCGCTTCGCCGAGATGCGGCTCGACCCCGTCCTCACCGGCACCTGGCCCACCGTCTCCGGCTTCGCGAGCCTGCCCGCGATCAGCGAGACCCAGGTGTTCGCGGCGCTGACCTCGACCTTCGGTCACCTGCCGCCGTCCCTGCTCAGCCTCCCCGACCTCGCGCCCCTGCGGCTGCGCGGCAAGGAGATCCCCGCCGCCGAGGTGGTCGCCTCCACCGGCGCCGGCGCCGTGTCCGTGCCGTTGGCTAGTCTGAGGGCAGCAGGGTGGGAGCAGCTGGCGATCCTCGCCGAAGCGGGAGTCGGCACGTGGATCCGCCTGCCCGCCGACGCCGGTTCCCGACCTGGTGACGTGCGTCAGTGGCTCGACCGCATCGCCGAACCGTGGCAGCGGGTCGGCATGGGTGCGGCGAGCCTCGCGGACTTCGGCGTGCTCACGGGAGAGGAGCTGCCGCTGGGACACCCGCCGCTGCTCGCTCCGGCGGCGACGCCGGAGCGCGCCGATGAGCCGGCGATGCGACTGGCGGCGGGACTGCGGCGAGCCCTGACGGAGGGATAGATGAGCCAGACACAGCGAGACGGAGACACGACCATGGACGACACCTTGGACCTGCAGGACGCCGCGGCCCGGGCGAAGGCCCACGCCGCACTCGCCGAGCAGATCGAGTCGCATCGCGCCGCCTACTACAAGGACGATTCGCCGCTCGTCTCCGACGCCGAATACGACGAGCTCTCCCGCCGACTCGAAGCGCTCGAGGAGAAGTACCCGGAGCTCGTCACCGACTCCTCGCCCACGCAGACCGTCGGCGGATCCGTCGACACGACGACGTTCTCCCCGGTCACGCACATCGGGCGCATGTACAGCCTCGACAACGTCTTCGACTTCGCCGAGCTGCGCGAGTGGTACGACCGGGTCAGCGGCGCGGTGAGCGCTGAGTCGAAGTTCCTCTGCGAGCTCAAGATCGACGGACTCGCCGTCAACCTCCTCTACCGGGACGGCGAACTCGTCCGCGCCGCGACCCGCGGCGACGGGCGCATCGGCGAGGACATCACCGCGAACGTCCGGACGATCTCCGACATCCCGCAGCACCTCGACACGGAGTTCCCGCCCGCCGAGGTGGAGATCCGCGGCGAGGTGTTCTTCCCCATCGAGGCCTTCGCCGAACTCAACGCGCAGCTCGTCGCCGAGGGCAAACCCCCGTTCGCCAACCCCCGCAACTCCGCCGCCGGGTCGCTGCGGCAGAAGGACCCGGCGGTCACGGCGAGCCGTCCGCTGCACATGCTCGTCCACGGCATCGCCGCATGGACGCCCGCCGACGCCTCGCACCCGGAGCCGAAGGAGCAGTCGGAGGTCTACGAGCAGTTCCGCTCGTGGGGTCTGCCGATCAGCGAGTACTACAAGGTCCTCGAGACCGTCGAGGAGATCGAGGAGTTCATCTCCTACTACGGTGAGCACCGCCACGACGTCTCCCACGAGATCGACGGCATCGTCGTCAAGATCGACGACTTCGCCGTCCAGGAGGCGCTCGGCTACACCTCACGGGCCCCGCGTTGGGCGACGGCGTTCAAGTACCCGCCCGAGGAGGTGACGACGAAGCTCCTCGACATCCAGGTGCAGGTGGGGCGCACCGGCCGCGTCACCCCGTTCGCGGTGATGGAACCCGTCACCGTCGCCGGCTCCACCGTCGAACGCGCGACGCTGCACAACGGATACGAGGTCAAGCGCAAGGGCGTGCTCATCGGCGACACCGTCACCCTGCGCAAGGCCGGAGACGTCATCCCCGAGGTGCTCGGCCCCGTCGTCGCCGCCCGCGACGGCTCCGAACGCGAATTCGTCATGCCCACCCACTGCCCGTCGTGCGGGACCCTCCTCGGCGAGCAGAAGGAGGGCGACAAGGACGTCCGCTGCCCGAACGCGCAGTCGTGCCCGGCGCAGGTGACCAACCGGATCTTCTACCTCGCCTCCCGGGCCGCCTTCGACATCGAAGCCCTCGGCGAGGAGGCCGCCCTTGCGCTCACCGCGCCCGCCGAACCCGCGACCCCGCCGCTGTCCTCGGAGGCCGGACTCTTCGACCTCACCCCCGACGATCTCGCGGACGTGAAGATCTGGCGGAACAAGCGCGTCAAGGGCGTCGAGACGGGGGAGCGGGAACTCGTCCCGTACTTCTACACCCGGGGGACGGCGAAGAAGCCGAGTGCCCCGAGCCAGAACACGAAGAAGCTCTTCGCCGAACTCGACAAGGCCCGCGACCAGGACTTGTGGCGGGTGCTCGTGGCGCTGTCGATCCGCCACGTCGGACCGACCGCCGCCCGGACCCTGGCCGCCCACTTCCACTCCCTCGACGCCATCCGCGAGGCGAGCCTCGAGGAGCTCTCCGCCGTCGACGGGATCGGGGAGACGATCGCTGCGAGCATCCGCGACTGGTTCACCGTCGACTGGCACCTCGAGATCGTCGACCGGTGGCGTGCCGCCGGAGTCCGGATGGAAGACGAAGTCGGTGAGACCGCACCGCAGACCCTGGCCGGGCTGACGATCGTCGCCACCGGATCGCTGAGCACGTTCACCCGCGACGGCATCAAGGAGGCGATCCTCGCCGCCGGCGGCAAGGCTGCGAGTTCCGTGTCGAAGAAGACCGACTACGTCGTCGCCGGGGAGAACGCCGGATCGAAGCTCGAGAAGGCCGAAGCGCTCGGGGTGCCCGTGCTCGACGAAGACGGCTTCCGGACGCTGCTGGCGACCGGGTCCCTTGCCTGAGACCAGGAACGTCTCAGGCGGAGCGGAGAATGAGGACAGAATGGTTTGGCAGAGTGGGAGCCATGAAGGCATTCCCCCGCTTGATCGCCGGCACCGCGGTCGCTCTGGCAGCAGTTCTCACCGCGGCACCTCTGGGAGCGGGTCTCGCCGACTTCGTCCTCAGCCCTGACCACCACACGAAGCGCAGCACCGCGCCGACGGCCGGGGCTCCGCAGGAGCAGGGCGAACCGTGGGGCGGGGGACTGCCCGGCAGCGCCGAACGCGGTGAGGGACTCGAGAGACCCGAACCGCTCGCCCTCGCCCCGCGCACCACCGACGCCGCCGTCACGGCTGCGACGTCACCGAACCTCACGCTCGCCGCCGGGACGGGAGGCGAATCGGTCGAATCGCGGATCACCGAACTCGCCGCCGACCTCCAGGCAGGCGTGCGCGCCGGCGAATTCACCCAGGCCGACGCCGACCGCGTCCTCGGCGACATGGCGGGCTACATCCGCGGTGAGCGAACCTGGCCGGAGCGCGTGAGCGTGTGATAGAGAGGACCCCATGAGCACTGTTCCGCACAGTTCGCACTGGGGGTCCTTCACCGCAGTCGTCGACGACGACACCCTCATCGAGGCGGTTCCGCCCGACACCGATGCCCGCCCGAGCCGACTCATCCACGACTTCGCCGACTCCGTCGACTCCGACCTGCGCGTGCGCCGACCCGCCGTGCGACGCTCGTGGCTGACGGCAGTGCGCGCCGAACGCCGCGGCGAGACGGGATCGGCGCCGGACGCCTCCGCCCGCCGCACCGATGAGCGCAGAACCGATCTGCGCGGCGCCGAGCCCTTCGTCGAGATCGACTGGGACGAGGCCCTCGACCTCGTCGCCGGGGAACTCGAGCGGGTGCGCAGCGAGCACGGAAATGCGGCGATCTTCGGCGGGTCCTACGGCTGGGCGAGCGCCGGACGATTCCACCACGCCCGCACCCAGCTCCACCGGTTCCTCAACGCCTTCGGCGGACACACCTCGCAGGTCGGCAACTATAGCTTCGGGGCGGCGGCGATGATCCTCCCGCACGTCCTCGGGCCCGCCCAGTTCGCCAACGGTCGGCTCAGCAGCTGGGACGTCGTCTCCGAGCACACCCGGCTGTGGGTGATGTTCGGCGGGATCGCGCTGAAGAACACTCAGCTCGAATCCGGGGGCCTCTCCGACCACCCGATCCCCGACCGGCTGCGGGCCACCCACGACAACGGCTGCCGGTTCGTCTCCGTCTCCCCGCTCAGGGACGACGCCCCCGATTTCCTCGACCCGCAGTGGCTGCCGGTGCGACCGAACACGGACACCGCGCTCATGCTCGGACTCGCCCACACGCTGCTGACGGAGGACCTCCACGACGAGGAGTTCCTCACCACCCACTGCGTCGGGTGGGAGCGCTTCGGCCACTACCTCCTCGGCGACAGCGACGGCATCGCCAAGGACGCCGACTGGGCGGCCGAGATCACCCGGATCCCTGCGGAGACGATCCGCGAACTGGCGCGTGAGATGGCGGGCACGACGACGATGATCTCCGTCGCCTGGTCGCTGCAGCGCGCCGACCACGGTGAGCAGCCGTACTGGGCGGCGCTCGCGCTCGCGGCGATGCTCGGACAGATCGGCCTGCCCGGAGCGGGGTTCGGATTCGGGTACGGGGCCGCAGGCACGATGGGCAACTGGCAGTATCCGTTCCCCGCGCCGCGCCTGCCCGTCGGGGAGAACCCGGTGACGGCGCCGATCCCGGCCGCCCGCATCGCCGACATGCTCCTCCACCCCGGTGAGGACTACGAGTTCAACGGCGAGGTGAGGACTTATCCCGACACCCGCCTCGTCTACTGGGCGGGCGGGAACCCCTTCCACCACCATCAGGACCTCAACCGGCTGCGCCGCGGATGGCAGCGGCCGGAGACGATCGTCGTCCACGAACCCTTCTGGACGGCCACGGCCCGGCAGGCCGACATCGTCCTGCCCGCGACGACGACCCTTGAGCGCAACGACCTCGGCGCCGCCTCGGGGGACAAGCGCATCGTCGCCATGCACCGGGCGCTCAATCCCCGCCATGCGGCCCGCGCTGACTGGGACATCTTCTCAGCGCTCGCGGCCCGGATCGGCACGCACGAGTCCTTCACCGCGGGCCGGACTGAGATGGAGTGGATCGAACACCTCTACACGCGCACCCGGCAGGCCGCTGCCGCCCATGACATCGCGCTGCCCGACTTCGCCACGTTCTGGGCGGACGGGGGAGTCGACGTCCCGCAGGGCAGCACGGTGCTGCTCGCGGACTTCCGCGCCGATCCCGCAGGCCATCCGCTGTCGACCCCGTCGGGGCGGATCGAGCTCTTCTCCGAGACCATCGACGCCTTCGGCTACGACGACTGCCCCGGACACCCCGCGTGGCTGCCCCCGATCGAATGGCTCGGCGCTGCCGACGCCCCGGCCGGGTCGCTCCATCTCGTGTCGAACCAGCCGGGGCAGCGCCTCCACAGCCAGCTCGACACGGGTGAGACGAGCCAGGCGGCGAAGATCGCCGGACGCGAACCCTGCCGCCTCAACCCCGCCGACGCCGCGGCCCGCGGCATCGCCGACGGCGACGTCGTCCGCATCGTCAACTCCCGGGGCGCGTGCCTGGCCGGGGTCGAACTGAGCGAGGACATCAGCGCCGGCGTCGTCCAGCTCTCCGCCGGGGCTTGGTATGAGGCCGCGGACCCGACCGACCCCGCCTCGCTCGAGGTCCACGGCAACCCCAATGTCCTCACCGCCGATCACGGCACGTCCCGCCTCGCGCAGGGACCCGCGGCGCTGTCGACGCTCGTGCGGGTCGAACCGGTCGATGCCGCCGGCCTGCCGCCGGTGACGGTGACGAGTCGACCCCCGGTCTTCGCACGGTGAGCACGCCCGCCTCGGCGAGGGATGGGTCACGGTCACAGCGTGCCGGTGCGCGCAGGTCGAGACATTAGACTGGAGCGCAGTGTTGAACGACGATGAAAGGCAGGGAATGACGGAGTCCTCCGCAATCACCCCCGAACAGGTGGCGCACTTGGCGTCGCTGTCGCGGATCGCCATGAGCGAAGACGAACTGGCCGCACTCGCCGGCGATCTCTCGACGATCCTGGAGAACGTCGCGAGGGTCAACGAGGTCGTCGGTGACGACGTTCCGGCCACGAGCCACCCGATCGCCCTGTCGAACGTGCTCCGTCCCGACGAGGTCGGCGCGACCCTGACGAGCGAGCAGGCGCTCGCCGCCGCTCCGGCCGCAGCCGACGACAAGTTCCTCGTCCCCCAGATCCTCGGGGAGGAATGATGAGCGAACTCATTGCCAAGAGCGCCCTCGAACTCGCCGCAGGACTGACATCCGGCGAGTTCTCCTCCGTTGAGGTCACCCAGGCCCACCTCGACCGCATCCGCGACACCGAGGAGGACTTCGGCTCCTTCATCACCGTCACCGACGACCTCGCCCTGGCCACGGCGAAGGACGTCGACGACCGGCGCAGCCGCGGTGAGGACCTCCACGCGCTGGCCGGTGTGCCCGTCGCCCTCAAGGACCTCGTCGTCACCGAGGGCGTCCGCACGACCGCAGCCTCGAAGATCCTCGAGAACTGGGTTCCCCCGTACGAATCGACCGTCCACCTCAAGGTCAAGGCCGCGGGCCTGCCGGTCCTCGGCAAGACGAACCTCGACGAGTTCGCGATGGGATCGACGACCGAGCACTCGGCCTTCGGCACGACCCGCAACCCGTGGAACCTCGAGCACGTTCCCGGCGGCTCCTCGGGCGGTGCGGCCGCCGCGCTCGCCGGCTTCCAGGCCCCGCTGTCGGTCGGCACCGACACCGGCGGCTCGGTGCGCCAGCCCGCGGCCTTCACCGGCACGGTCGGCGTCAAGCCCACCTACGGGTCGATCTCGCGCTACGGCATCATCGCGATGGCCTCGAGCCTCGACCAGGTCGGCCCGATGGGCCGCAGCGTCGCCGATGCCGCGGCCCTGCACATGCTGCTCGCCGGACACGACCCGCTCGACTCGACCTCGCTGCCCGACCCGGTCGACGACTTCGTCGCGCTCGCGCAGAACGGAACGCTCAAGGGCAAGAAGCTCGGCGTCATCAAGCAGCTCATCGGCGAGGGCTACGACGCCGGGGTCCGCGACGCGTTCACCGCAGCCCTCGACGTCGCCGCTGCCGCGGGGGCGGAGATCATCGAGGTCGACGTGCCTTCGATCTCCTACGCCCTCGACGCGTACTACCTCATCATGCCCTCCGAGGTGTCCTCGAACCTCGCCCGCTACGACGGCATGCGCTACGGTCTGCGCGTCGAACCGACCGAGGGGCCGGTGACCGCCGAGACCGTCATGGCCGCGACCCGCGCTGCCGGCTTCGGTGCGGAGGTCAAGCGCCGCATCATCCTCGGCACGTACGCGCTCTCGGCCGGATACTACGACGCCTACTACGGGTCGGCGCAGAAGATCCGCACCCTCGTGCAGCGGGACTTCGCGAAGGCCTTCGACTCCGTTGACGTCCTCGTCTCCCCGACGGCCCCGACGACGGCGCTGAAGTTCGGGGCGGAGTCCGCCTCCGACCCGATGGCCCTCTACCTCGGCGACGTCGCGACCCTGCCGGCGAACCTCGCGGGCATCCCGGGCCTCTCGCTGCCCGCCGGCCTCGCCGACGGCCTGCCCGTCGGCTTCCAGGTGCTCGCCCCGGCGCGTGAGGACCGGCGGATGTACGCCGTCGCCGGCCCCCTCGAGGCCGCTCTCGAAGCCGCCGGATCCCGTGTCCTCGACACCCTTGCGGAAGGACTGACCAAGTGAAGTACGAAGAGGCGATCACCAAGTACGATCCGGTCATCGGCATCGAGGTCCACGTCGAGCTCGGCACGGCGACGAAGATGTTCGACGCCGCCCCGAACACCTTCGGCGGCGGACCGAACTCGAACATCACCCCGACCTCGCTCGGTCTGCCCGGCTCCCTGCCCGTCGTCAACGCCAAGGGCGTCGAGTACGCGATCAGGATCGGTCTGGCGCTCGGCTGCGAGATCGCCGAATCCTGCCGCTTCGCCCGGAAGAACTACTTCTACCCGGACGTGCCCAAGGACTTCCAGACGAGCCAGTCCGATGAGCCCATCGCCTCCGAGGGCCAGGTCGAGGTCGAACTCGAGGACGGCACCCAGTTCACGATCCCCGTCGAACGCGCCCACATGGAGGAGGACGCGGGCAAGAACACGCACGTGGGTGGGGCGACCGGCCGCATCCACGGAGCCGACCACTCGCTCGTCGACTACAACCGAGCCGGGGTGCCCCTCGTCGAGATCGTCACCCACCCGATCACGGGCACGGGGGAGCGGGCCGCCGAGGTGGCCGCCGCCTATGTCCGGACCCTGCGCGACATCTTCCGCGCCCTCGGCGTCTCCGAGGCGCGGATGGAGCAGGGCAACGTCCGCGCCGATGTCAACGTCTCCCTGCGGGAGAGCCCCGAGGCACCGCTGGGCACCCGCACGGAGACGAAGAACGTCAACTCGTTCCGCTCGATCGAACGCGCCGTGCGCTACGAGATCGCCCGCCAGGCCACCGTCCTCGACGCCGGTGAGAAGGTCGTCCAGGAGACCCGCCACTTCCATGAGGACACCGGTGAGACGACCTCGGGCCGCCTGAAGTCCGACGCCGACGACTACCGGTACTTCCCGGAGCCGGACCTCGTCCCGCTCGTGCCCTCCCGCGACTGGGTCGCCGAGATCAAGGAGTCGCTGCCCGAGCTGCCCGCCCAGAAGCGCCGCCGACTGACCGCCGAATGGGGCTTCTCCGATCTCGAGATGCGCGACATCGTCAACGCCGGTCTCCTCGAGGCCATCGAGGACACCGTCACCGCCGGGGCGCCCGCCGCTGCCGCCCGCAAATGGTGGACCGGTGAGGTCGCGAGACTCGCCAACCAGCGAGAGATCCACCCGACCGAGCTCGTCACCCCGGCCCAGGTCGCCGATCTCACGGCCCTGCTCGCCGACGGCAAGCTCAACGACCGGCTGGCGAAGGAAGTCCTCGCCGGAGTCGCCGACGGAGAGGGCGACCCCGCCGAGGTGATGGCTGCCCGCGGTCTCGAGATCGTCGAGGACACCGGTGCGCTCGAGGCCGCCGTCGACGAGGCGATCGCCGGCAACCCCGACGTCGTCGAGAAGATCAGGGGCGGGAAGATGCAGGCCATCGGCGCGCTCATGGGGCCGATCATGAAGGCCACCCGCGGTCAGGCCGACGCCGGCAAGGCCAAAGAGCTCATCCTCGCGAAGATCAACGGCTGACGCCCAGCCGGACTCAGCGTTGATCCAGCCACACCCTCTAGACTTCTGAGCAATGGGGACCCCCGGGGTTCCCGCAGAGAGTCGGAGGGTGTGGCTGTTCGCATTCTCCCCGGAGCGCGCGTCGGCGGCCGAGCCGGCTCGCCCCTGCTGAGCGTGGAGGTGGACGCAGTGGCACATGCGTGGAAGTCGCTGTGGAAGGACGAATGCGGCAGAACCGTGCCGATCTACCGGGTGCTGGTGCCCGACAGCGTGAACGAGGAGATCCTCGCCGCCTGGAAGGCCCGCGGCTACCGGTACACGGCCGGAGCCCCGAGCGCGATCATGCTCACCGGCGCGATGCGCCGGAACTTCTTCCGCACCTCCGCGGTGTTCAAGGGCGGGACGGCCACGGGTGCGGCCGTGACCACGGGCTTCGCCGCTCCCGGCGGCCTTGCGCTGCTCGCGGGGTACCTCGATGCCGCCCTGACCTTCGGCGTCCTCGGTGGGGCGACGGCTGTGGGCACCGGTGTCTTCGCCGCCGTGACGGGACCGAAGTACCTGCGCGATCCCCGCCGCCTCAACCGCCGCAACCGGCAACGCGCGGCACACGCCGAGTGGTTGACACCGGCGAGCCTCGGCTTCCAGCCCGGCCGGAAGGAAGGACGCGACACCGATGAGCAGCGTCTCTTCCATCTCGCCGTCACCATCGCCCGCAAGATCGTGCGCACCCGCGCCTGGACGCATCCGATCCTCACCGACCACGTCTCCCGCGTCGACCTCGACCACGCCGTGGCGTCGATCGGTGTGCGGCTGCGCGAACTCGTCCGCCTCCGCGAGGAGATCGAGAGCATCAAGGACGCGGGCACGGCGAAGACCGTCGATGCGTACCTGACGAAGCTCGCGGTCGCGTTCACCTCGATGGCCAATCGCGTCGTGTCGATGCACGACTACTATCTGCGGCTGCTCGAGCTCGACCAGCAGCTCGTGCTGCTCCACAACTCCGAGCGCTCGCGGGAGCTCGGCGACCGGGTCCTCGACGTCCTCTCCCGCACCGCCGCCGACGATTCCGCCGACTGGCAGTTCCGGGAGCTGCGCATCGACGCGGACTCCCAGGCCGAGGTCATCTCCGGTCTCCTCACCGAGCTCGAGGAGACTGCCGACACCTTCGACGACTTCGACACCCGGCTGGCCGCGGCGCAGAAGTCACTCGAGACCGGAGACGGCGCGCCCGCACAGTGAGCAGAATGCTCAGTGGCCCGGTGCCTCGGTGACCTGATCGCTCAGTGGCCGAACGGATCCGGGTCGACGCCCGGCATCCAGGACATTCCCGGTTCGCCGTAGCCGGCCGCGGCCTGCTCCTTCTTCCACTTCTTCGCCCAGCGCTTGTCGAGCCTGTCGACGTAGAGGGTGCCCTGGAGGTGGTCGAACTCGTGCTGCATGACGCGGGCGAACCAGCCCTCGGCGCTCAGTGAGACGGGCTCGCCCGCCTCGTCGACGCCGGTGACCGTGACCCGGTCGGCGCGCTTGAGCGGGTAGTCGAGGCTCGGCACCGACAGACATCCTTCGGTGTCCTCGCCGGGATCGGGGCGACCGTCGGGCACCCGGGAGGCGACGAGTCGGGGATTGACGAAGGTCCCGCGGCGGCGCACCCCGGCGTCATCCTCGGCGTGGTAGACGAAGATCCGCAGACCCACGCCGATCTGCGGCGCGGCGAGACCGACTCCGTTGCTCGCATCGAGGGTCTCGTGCATGTCGGCGACGAGAGTCCGGAGGGCGTCATCGAACTCCGTGACGGGGTCGGCAGGGCGGTGGAGCACGGGTTCGCCGTAGATGACGATGGGATGAACGGTCATGGTCTCCATCGTATCGAGCCGCAGGCAGGGCGGGGGCCCGCTGCGGACGAGAGCTTCGTCATCCGCAGACCCGCCGAATTGTCTCAGAATTCGCGCTGAGGTCGCCTGCGCGCGGCAGCGCTCGGTCAACGGGCGAGGCGCCCGAGCGCGCCCACTGCGCCTGTAATTGCTCAGCGGTTATCGACACCACTCCGAGTTTCGGAGCAACCAGGCACGTGTGAACGCGCACGGTGCCAGGTCATTCATTCCGTGCGTCGGAATGTGACGCAGGATTTCGCCCCCAGCGAACACTGATTGTTGAGCAACCTGTGAGGAGGCGATCGTCGGGACCGCGTGGTTAAGATGGGCGTGTGACGTCTCGTTCCACGAGATGACAGCCGCAGCCGAGGCTCGACTGCCCACGGACATCTGGAAGGACATGACTTGACCATCTACAGCAACGTCTCCGAACTCGTCGGTCGCACCCCGCTCATCCGCCTCAATCAGGCCAGCGAGCGCACCGGGGCCGAGATCATCGCGAAGCTCGAATCCTACAATCCGGCGAACTCGGTCAAGGACCGCATCGGCGTGGCGATGATCGACGCCGCCGAGGCGTCCGGTCAGCTCCAGCCCGGCGGCACGATCGTCGAAGCGACCTCGGGCAACACCGGCATCGCCCTGGCCATGGTCGGGGCCTCCCGCGGCTACAAGGTCGTCCTCACGATGCCGGAGTCGATGTCGAAGGAGCGCCGCGCCCTGCTGCGCGCCTTCGGCGCCGAACTCGTCCTCACCGACAAGGCCCTGGGTATGAAGGGCGCGGTCGAGAAGGCCGAGGAGATCGCCGCCGACGGCGCGGTGCTCGTGCGTCAGTTCGAGAACGAGGCGAACGCCGCCATCCACAAGGCGACGACCGGCCCTGAGATCCTCGCCGACACCGATGGCGACATCGACGTCTTCGTCTCCGGCATCGGCACCGGCGGTACGATCTCCGGTGCGGGAGCCGCCCTGCGCGAGGCGAAGCCCGACGTCCGGATCGTCGCCGTCGAGCCCTCGGCGTCGCCCCTGCTCACCGAGGGCAAAGCCGGTCCGCACACGATCCAGGGCATCGGCGCGAACTTCGTCCCGGCGATCCTCGACACCGAGATCTACGACGAGGTCATCGACATCGACAACGACGCCGCCTTCGATCGGGCCCGTGAGCTCGCGAAGGAGGAGGGCCTGCTCGTCGGCATCTCCTCCGGCGCCGCGCTCGTCGCCGCCGAACAGGTCGCCTCGCGGCCGGAGTTCGCCGGCAAGCGCATCGTCGTCATCCTCCCGGACTTCGGCGAGCGCTACCTCTCGACGCCGCTCTTCTCCCAGTACCTCGACGACTGAGGGGACCGACAGCACGGGATCGCTCAAGGGGCGTCGGTCACCGGCGCCCCTTGAGCACTCTGTGAGGGGAAGAGAAGCACACGGGATGAGGAGATGAGGACATGAAGGCACTGTGGGCGGCGGCAGCCGCCGCGGCGGGTGCGGCGGCATACGGTCTGACGAGGCCGAGGGTCCGGGCCGCACTGCGGGAGGACCTCGACACCGTCAAGCGCCGCGACCCGGCGGCCTCGAGCGATCTCGTCTCGATCCTCTCCTACCCGGGCCTCCATGCGATCTGGGCCCACCGTGGACTCCACCGGATGTGGCAGCACGATGAGCTCAAGGTCCCCGCGCGACTCCTGTCCCAAGCGGTGCGGGCGCTGACCGGGGTCGAGATCCACCCCGGTGCGACGATCGGCAGACGCTTCTTCATCGACCATGCCAACGGCGTCGTCATCGGCGAGACCTCGGACATCGGCGACGACGTCATGCTCTACCACCAGGTCACCCTCGGCGGCACGTCGATGGAGAAGACGAAGCGGCACCCCACGATCGGCAACCACGTCCTCGTCGGCGCCGGTGCGAAGATCCTCGGACCCGTCGTCGTCGGCGACAACTCCTCGGTCGGGGCGAACGCCGTCGTCGTCAAGGACGTCCCCGCCGAATCGAGCGCGGTCGGCATCCCCGCCACCGTCCGCCCGAAGCGCACCGGTGCTGCTCCGGCGCCGGAGCCGCAGGAGTCGGCAGAGGCGGACTTCGAGCTCTTCGATCCCGCGATCTGGATCTGACCCGACCAGCACCTCAGCTCAGTCGGGCAGTTCCGAGATGTCCTGCGGCTCATGGGCTGCGACTTGGTTGTATCCATGTCGGAAGTGTGAGGACGAGGGATACGCGCGGGCCCGTGAGCGCATGATGGCTCCGAGCGGGCGATGCGCAGCCAGCGCGTGCCAGGGGCTGAATGAGAGTGTGTCGTCAGCGTAGATGCGGCGGGCATCGCTGTATGTCTCCTGCGCAGGCAGATGCAAGGTGGCGACGGAGACGTGCTGTGACTTCGCCTCGTTCCAGGTGACCGATGCGTCCTCGATGGGCATCTCGGCCGGATCGATGCACAGCTGCGCGCGGATATCGTACTCGCCGGCGTTGTGGGCGAAGTAGTCCGCCACCACCTGCTGGAGTGCGGACTCACCCTTGGGGATCGCGGCTCCGGTGCGGGCACGCAGCGCCGGGGTGCGCGGAGCAGCGCTGATCTTCGCGACGTAGTCCCCGTGACGCAGCGCCGCGAGCGAGTTGAATGTCTCACCGAGGATGTCGTTGTTGCTCGCAGTGGCCACCTCGACGGGAACCGGCAGCGGGCGTCGGGCCGCGGTGAGGACCGCAGCAACCGCCTTCGCCGCTCGGGTCGAGGAGCGGATCTCGGAGTCGGTCTGACCCGGCTGGGCTTCGAGAACCTTCTGGAACTCCAAATACTTCTCGAGCGTCCCGAACGGCAGTCTTTCGTCGTTGACGAGGAGGAAGTCCTGTGTGATCGCGCCGTCGTCGACGGCGCGCTCGCCTGGCACTCCGATCACTTTGACGGCCATGCCGCGGTGGGTGTTCAACTCGTCCGAGCGCAGGTCGCCCGGAGCCGTGCTCAAGCGGACGATCACCGGATAGGTCGCCGGTTCGGCGAACAGACCCTGCCGGTAGGGTGCGGGGGCATCGGCATGGATGCGCAGTTCTCCGGCGAGGATGCCGTGACTCTTCGCATGGGCATCGCGGAGGCCGTGTCTGTGCTTCTCGGCGACGGCCTGGTTGGCGCGGCCCATCGAGGCGAGGATCGTGGCGATGATCTCGTCTTCGTTCTCGGCCGGCTGTTCCAGGTCGTCTCGGTAGCGGGTGAAGGTCGTTGTCACGTCAGTCCTTTCAGAGGTCGCCCAGCCACTTGAGTGCCGTGAGGCTGGGCATGAAGAAGTACTCCCCGCCGTCGAGCGTGTTGAACGTCTCGATTCCGGAGATGCGCCGAGGCGGGGTGCCGGGCACGGTGAAGTAGGCGTTGTCGTCCTGAACGCCGAGCAGTGGATCCTTCTCCGTTCCCCGGCCGATGAAGTTGCCGGAATTGATCCATTCGCTCTGCAGGAACTCGACGGTGTCGATCGCTCGGGCGCTGATGGCGATGAAGTCGAGACCGCGCGGTCGGCCGTCGTCGCACAGCGAATCGCCCAGCGGCTCTCCGTAGGTGGTGGATCGGCGGATGATGCGGCGGATGTTGACGTCGCTGAGCACCTTCAACTGCGTGTCGCGAGGATTCATCCGTCGGATGTGCGACCCGACCGGAGTGCGCAGGCCCAACGCATCGCCGCTGTAGCGGAAGTCGTTGTTGCGTGAGTCGTCGGCTCCGAGCTCGGGGTCGTCGTGATCGGGGGCGAGTTCGAGGGGTGCGCCGCTGCGCCAGCGGCCCACGAGCTTCGCGGCGAGGAGCTCACGCCCCTCCTCCGTGTCGGCGCCGCGGTGGAGGTAGCGGTTGAACGCGTCGACATGGGAGTGGTACTTGCGGAAGACGAGGTAGGTGCCGTTCCGGCCGAGCGAATCCGGCGCTGGAGAGTCCAATACGTGGCCACCCTCTGAGGGATAGCCGAGGATGAACTCTCCGGGTCGGATCGCACGCCCGTCCCCGGGCCATCCCTCCACGCCGCTGCCTTCGACGACGGGCTGCGTGAAGCCGTCCTTGAAGCCGAACGCGTTTCGGGAGTCTGGCTGTGCCCCGAAGTCCTGCCGCAGCAGGACGCGGAGACCGGTGAGCATGGACAGCTGCTCTTCGTAGCCGGTCAGTTCCCTGCGCCAGGCCTCCTCCGAGTCCGCGTACACGCTGACCATGAGGTGCACGCGCCCGGTGCCGAACGGTGACTGCCATCGCGACGGGTCGTTCGGCCCGTGGTCACGGAGTCTGTCCGCTCGTGCCGCCATGCCCTCGCGGAAGGCCCGGGGAAAGGACTCCAGTGAGGAGCGCGGCACCTCGAGCGCCTCGAGCCCGGGATACGTCAGCGCTGCCGCGGTCCACGCGGGACGCGGTTCCCGCCAGTCGGCAGCCGACGTCACTCGGGTGAGCAGCTTGCGCACGGCTTCACGTCCGCCGGCGGGATCGGTGATCTCGACGAAGGCGTGGCTGCCGTAGTACGGCGCCGGACGTGGGCGGAGGATGAGCGCCTGGATGT